>DNWZ01000082.1 GCA_003506095.1 Planctomycetaceae bacterium
ATCGGATACCTCACCAGCGGCTCCGTTGCGGCCGACTCCAGCGTCCATCCATCCGCAACTGTGAACTCGGTTTGCCCGATCTTGACGACCTGCTGAGCCGACGCGAACGAAAATACACCGCACGCAAAGATGAGACCAAAACCGCAAGAACGCATCGACTTGAGAAGAACGAAGCGATTCATGACAATCTCCGGCATGATGAAAAAATCGAAATGGCTATCCGTTAAAAGGATAACAGATTCGCGAGGCGGAATGGACTTCTAGCCTCGGAATCTCGCGGGGGAAACGTACCGCCATCGCTGACCAATGAATGACAGCTGCTTGATTTTTCAGCAGGAGAGTGGCAAGAGAATACTCCAAGGTGGAAAGTAGACAACGGCTCAAATGGAGCTTAACCGATCCGTTGCAGGACCGTGTCGAGTGTTTTGCGAAGCGCCGATCCGCTAGCCCGCAACCCTTGAACCTCTTTCGGCCACAGGTCGATCTGCAATTGTTCGATAACACCGCTGCGGCCGACTCGCGTCGGTACCGACAACGCGACATCGCGAATCCCGTAGCAACCGTTTTGCACGGTGCTGACCGGCAACAAGCAATTTCGGTCCAGCGCGATCGCTTCGATCACGTCACGAATCGCGATGCCGACCGCAAAACCGGCTCCGCCTTTGCGCTTGATGACTTCGGCGCCGCTGCCCTTGGTTCTGGTAAACAACTCACCGGCAAGCGTGGCATTCCAGCCAGGATACTTGTCCAGCGGCAGACCCGCGATCGTTGCACTGCTCCAGATCGGCACCATCGAATCGCCGTGCTCGCCCAAAATCAAGGCACTGACCTGAGTCGGCGGCGCATCGAGTTGTCCGGCGATCAGGCTGCGGAAACGGATCGTGTCGAGCTGGGTACCCAAACCCATCACTTGTCGTTCGGGCAAGCCGAGTTTCTTAGCCGCGACGAATGTAAGAATATCAACGGGATTCGAAACGACCAACACGATCGCCGATGACTTGGGCCCAGCGGCCTTAACGTCGCCAAGGATCTGCATGAACAGGTCGGTGTTGCGATTGATTAAGTCGAGTCGCGATTCATCAGGCTTACGACGCAAACCGGCGGTGATGCAGATGAAATCGCTGGTCGGAATGTGTTCGTAACCACCGCCGACGATTTTTTGGTCGGCAACGCTTGGGCTGCCGTGCTGCAAGTCCAAAGCTTGACCAACAGCCGCTTCTTGGTTGATGTCTAGCATCGCGATTTCACGGACAACGCCACCGCACTGCAACGCGAAACCTGCACACGAACCGACCAAGCCGCCGGCACCGATGATGGAAACTTTCATGATCTTCTATTTGGAAAAGTATTAAGGAAATGATTCCGGCCCCCCTCTCCTCCAAAAACTGACGAGCCCTAAGCGAGTCAATTTTTGGAGGAGAGGGGCTGGGGGTGAGGGGACGCAGCCAACCGCTTCTCGCGTTAAAGGCCTAGCCCTTGGCCGCCATCTGTCGCATCACTTCGTTGGTGATCAACTTCACAAGTGTCTCTTCGTCAATTCCGTTTGCGGTTGCTGGGCTCGCCGCGGGCGAAGTCTTGATCGCCGGTGGTGGCTCAAACGCGCGTCGTTCAACGCCAGCATCGGCCCACGAATCGCGGAAAATATCGTTTGCACAGATATCGCAATTCTTGAACTCTTCGGTGTTCCGCGGATCCTTATAACCCCACTTGTCCTTCAAGTCCAACAATTCACGTGACTTGCCTTCGGAAAGGTAGGCGACGTGACCAAGTTGACGAGCGAGCATCAACATGCGGCAGTACGAATCGAGAATCTCGGTCCACCAATAGGCTTGTTCGACCGTTTCGCCGTAGCTGACCGTGCCGTGGTTTGCCAAAATCATCACGTTCGTTTTCTTGACAAACGGGATGATCGTATCGGCAAACGATTGTCCGCCGGGTGTTTCGTACTTAGTGATCGGAACGTCGCCCAAGAAGACTTCGACTTCGGGCAGGATGCACTGTGGAATCGGTTCACGTGCGATTGCAAACGCTGTGGCATGTGGCGGATGGCAGTGCACAACGCTCTTGATATCTTCACGCTGGCGATAGATTTCCAAGTGCAACAGCGCTTCGCTCGATCGCTTCTTGCGGCCCGACAATTGCTTGCCGTTCATGTCGACCAACGAAATATCATCGGGCTTCAAAAAACCTTTACAGTGCAACGTCGGAGTGCACAGCACTTCGTTCTCGCCAACTCGCACAGTAATGTTGCCATCGTTGGCAGCGGCGAATTGCCGGTTGTAAATGCGACGGCCGATGTCGCACATGTCTTGTTTGATCTGATGGATATTCTGCATGGTCGGCTCGTAGGGATGGAGTCGGTGAATTGATTGGTTTAGTTCAGTCGTACGTTATCTAGAATTGCCACG
Organism: Planctomycetaceae bacterium; assembly: GCA_003506095.1. Classification (GTDB taxonomy): domain Bacteria; phylum Planctomycetota; class Planctomycetia; order Pirellulales; family Pirellulaceae; genus UBA6163. The sequence goes on from DNWZ01000082.1 coordinate 2,409, forward strand.
ATCGACGCATCGATCGGTTTAATGTTTGGTGCGAACGGTTGGCCCGCTTCGGGGCCTTCGGCCATAGCGACTAGATCGCCAAGCGATGTGCCACAAATGTCCCAGGCGATGACGGTTTCACCACCGAGCGGTTGTTTGTCGAGGTCTTCGATCTTGGTTACCACTTCGACGCATCGCAGCGTCGCGCCTGCCATCGCGGGATGGAAACGCGAAAGCGTCACGGTGCCAACGGTTCGGGCCATGATCATCAGTTGGTCCTCGCGGGCATTTCGGTTCGGACTATTCGAATCGATCGATCACGAGCGTCGTCGCGTGCCAGTGGGGTCACGATCGCCCGCAATCCGATTCGCACTTCATCAGTTCCCGGTGGCAGGTTTTCTAGTGTCGCGGCCGTGATCAATTTGTCCGAAATCGAAACCGAAGCCGATTTCAAGGCGTTTGATCCGTTGCCGCTTGTCGCCTTTGCGAATCCGGTATCCACACCCTGTCGCTGCATCGCCATCAAACGACGGATCACCTCTTGGACGATCCGCTCGATGAAAGCGTCTTGGCTGGTGGATGGGGATGAAGGATTCATAAAAACGTGAGCGGTTGTGCCTGGGCCAAATGTATTTTGGTGTCGAAAAGAGGGCTGACCCCTTTTCGGCAAGTTATTAGGTAATGTCGTCGAGGTTGCCGAGAACACTCCATCGCGCCGGAGTATTTTTGTCGCCGACGATTTCGCGAACCCGCTGGGCGTCGCTTGTGATCATGACCAAGTCACCACGCTGGGCGCCTTGAGGATCGATCGCGATCAGCGGGTTGCCATCGGCGGTTCCATCGGCCAATACCGGTTGAACAATCACCAAACGGCGACCTTCCAAACTCTTATGCTTGGTCGTTGCGTTGGTCGTTCCGAGTATTCGCGCCGTTTGCATATTCGTTATAGGTTTGCGGCACCACCAACAACGTTCAAATCGTCGATCATGCTGCAGCGTCGTTCGCGAGTGAAGGTGAACGGTGTGGTGACGCCTTCGCCGGTCGGACCAGCGATCGAAAACGACAGGTAACCTTCACCACCCATACCGAGCGAAGCCATGCAGGGGCCATTCTTGACGAACAAGGTGACGTCCATGATTCGCCCCATCTTGGTCATGTTGCGAACGTTGCGACTGTGGATGATCGCGGTGTGTCGGAATCCGTGTTCAGCCGTTTTCGCCATTGCGATCGCATGATCGACATCGCGAGCACGAACGAACGGGACGAACGGCATCATTTGTTCGACTGAAACGAATGGGTGATGTTCGTCGGTTTCGCCGAACAACAATTCGCAACTATCAGGAACTTGAACGCCGGCAGCTTGTGCCAATACCGAAGCGTCGCGTCCGATAAAATCTTTGCAAGCCGCGTCGTGCTTGTCGTCACCGACTTTAACGATCGCCTTGGACGTTAATGCAGCGATCTGCGATGCGTTCAACTGAACCGCACCAGCACGTCGCATCGCGTCCATCATCGCGTCGAAGACACTGTTAACAACAAAGACTTCTTTCTCGGCAATGCACAACAAGTTGTTGTCATACGATGCGCCTTGAATGATGCAGCGGGCCGCATTGTCAAGATCGGCTGATTCATCGACGACGACTGGCGGGTTGCCTGGACCAGCGACGATCGCACGCTTGCCGCTGTTGAGTGCCGCACGAGCGACTGCTGGGCCGCCGGTAACGCAGATCAACGCAACATCGCGGCTCTTGAACAACGCGTCGGCCGACTCGAGCGTCGGTTCGGCAATCACACAGATCAGATTGTCTAAGCCGAGTTCTTCATAAATCGCTTTATTGAAACGTCGCACACCTTCAGCGGCCACGCCTTTGCCCGATGGGTGCGGATTGACGACGACCGTGTTTCCGCCGGCAATCATGCTGACCGCATTGCCGGTGATCGTTGGCAAACTGTGCGTCACCGGTGTGATCGCGCCAATGACACCGAACGGTGCACGTTCGATTAAAGCAATGCCGTGATCGCCGCTAAAGGCTTTGGTTTCCAGAAACTCAACACCAGGACTGCGCTCGCCCAAGGCTCGCAACTTTTCGATCTTATGCTCGGGGCGACCGATGCCGGTTTCGCGCATTTCCATCAATCCCAGCTCTTCACACTGGGTNNCGCGAATGATTTCGATCACTCGTCGTCGATCGGCAACGCTGCGCTCGCGAAGTTCTTCGAAAGCGGCACGCGCCGCAGCAACGGCCGATGGTGCATCATAGAAGATTCCGAACTTGCCAACGGCCGATTTCGAA
>DNWZ01000203.1 GCA_003506095.1 Planctomycetaceae bacterium
TCAGTGGGAGCTTCTGCTGATCGACAATGCGTCGACTGAAGAGTTATCAGCACATTGGGACCTAACCTGGCACTCGCAGGGACGCCACATCCGAGAAAATGAACTCGGATTGACGCCCGCACGCCTGCGCGGGATTCAGGAGGGAAGAGGCGACATTCTCGTCTTTGTAGATGATGACAACGTTTTGCAGCACGATTACCTACTTCGTACAACAGATATCGCCCATCAGTGGCCACAACTCGGTGCATGGAGCGGAGCGGTCATTCCCGAATTCGAAGTGCAGCCGGCACACGAGCTACGCGACTACCTTTGGTCCCTTTGTATTCGAGAGGTCAAAACCGACTGTTGGAGTAACCAGGGCGACTTTGATAGCACGCCCTGGGGGGCGGGAATGTGCACGAGGCGACAAGTTGCTACTGCGTATACTGCAAAGACGTCAAGCGATCCTTTGCGTAAGTCGCTGGACCGTCGTGGAAGCAGTCTTGGCAGCACTGGCGATATCGACCTCGCCCTCACCAGTCTTGATTTTGGGTTGGGTACCGGTGTATTTCGCGATTTGCGCCTCGTTCACCTGATTCCTGCTCGGAGGGTGACCGAAGACTATCTGCTCGCATTAATCGAACAAAGCACCGCCTCCTATCACGTTCAGCTCGCGCTCGCTGGTCGGACAACGCCACGCCAGGAAAGCCGCATCGATCAATGGGTAGCGCGCTACAAAGAGTTCTGTGGCACGCCTATTCAAAAAAAGGTGGATGCGGCTAGGCGTCGCGGTCTACGAAAAGCAAAAACGATTCTCGCATCAGCCTCACTTAACTCGTTGTAGTTATGCATTACGGCCGCGCGGTTTCATCCACAAAACGGACTTTTCAAAAACCATGATGAAGCGCCCACCCAAAGCACCGGAGAACTGCGGCCAGCGACACCCGGCTTACGTTTTTTTACAGGCGTTTTTGCGTCGAAACCACGCTTGCGAAATCTTTTGATCAGGAACAGGGATGCAGCACCGCCAACCACAGCAGGTCGAGTGAGTGTTTTCTTCCTTTTCGTCGAAACCCACAATTTGGCGAACCCTTGGACCCTGCGACGATCGTACATTGCTTCGACATACGGCGGAAACCAGCGGTTAGGGCTCGGGGCTTAGTTCGTAACAATGAAAGTCCTGTATCTTTCTTGGATCGCGCCAGTAGAAGGCAGCGGTGCCACGCTGGCGATGCGGCGTCATTTCGTGGAGAGGGAAGATTTTGAGATGATGGTTGCGACCAGCGGCCGCTTTGAGCATCCAACGATTCGTCACTTCCCAATCTCGCGCACTGTGTCTTTGCAACGCCTTTCAAACACACGGCTTTGTCGCGCCGTTCGCAATTATGAAATGCTCGTCAAGGCCCGCAAGATCCCTCAGGGCCTGTTGGAAGCCGCACGCGACTTTCGGCCCGATTGTGTCTTCACGGTTGCCGACCTGACACTGAGTGAGGCGGCTCGGAGATTGGCAATGAAACTTCAGGTTCCACTGGTTAGCAACTTCCAAGATTGGTGGCCGCGTGGGCAGTTCTACTATCCGCACGAACGCCCGTACCCGCGTTTGGTGGGAGGCCTCGAAGAACGTTTTCGACGACTGCATCGTGACAGTGACTTGGTCTTTTGCACCAGCGAGGGAATGCAAGAGTTTCTCGGGTCGCACCCTAACAGCCACGTTCTCTACCCAATTCCCGCCCGAAGCGCACCGCAGTTGCCACCGCGACCAACGACTCGAGAGAGCGGCAAGCCTTTTCGTATCCTCTACACCGGGACCGCTTTTGGGACCTACGGACGATTGCTTCGTGAACTCGCCGGCAAACTGCGGGATCGCGTCGATATCGAACTGCGAATCTACGGTGCGAAACCCGATTGGCCCACAGATGTACTGCGGGATGCAGAGGCGAGCGGTCTTTATCAGGGCTTTTTGCCGTTTAATCAACTCGAATCGGAATTGGAAGGTGCAGACGCCTTTCTTGCTGTGATGAGCTTCGAGAAGGAAATGGAGGTGATGATGAGGACCAGCTTTACCACAAAGTTTCTCGACTACGCCGCGAAAGGTCGACCGATCATCGTTTGGGGGCCGGATTATTGTTCGCCTGTGCGACTTGCCCGGCGTGAAGAAGCGGCGATCACTGTGTGCGATGCAGACGCATCGAAGGTGATCAACGAGATCGACACTCTGAAAACGGACTGCGAATTATCTAACCGGCTTGCTATTGCGGCCCATCGTTTAGCCCTCACCGTCTTCGACCCTGCACAAATTCATGACACGCTGCGAACTAATCTGCTTAATTTAGTTTCGCCATACAGCGGCGATTAGACGCAACCACACCTTCGTGCACACTCCCGCTTCCACCATCACCTACCGACCGGACATCGATGGCCTTCGCGCCATTGCTGTGATGATCGTCGTTCTATTTCACGCGGGGCTTGGTTTCCCCGGCGGATTTGTCGGCGTCGATGTATTCTTTGTGATATCTGGATACCTTATCACCTCGTTAATCCTTCGCGATGTTAACGCGGGAACATTCTCACTCGCCGACTTCTGGGAACGAAGGATACGCCGGATCCTGCCCGCCGTCACGGTTTGTGTATTGCTCACCTTAGCGGCCGGTTGGCTTTTGTTACTCCCCAGCGATCTACTCGCGCTTGGCGAATCGGCGGTGGCACAAAGCTTGATGGTTTCCAATGTCTATTTCTGGCGCACAACCAATTATTTTGGTGGCGATATTTTTGAAAAGCCACTCTTGCACACCTGGTCGTTGTCGGTTGAAGAGCAATTTTACTTGTTCTTTCCTGTGCTATTGATTTTGACCTGCCGCTTCCGACTTCTCCGACAACGGATACCTTTGGTCGTTCTCTTGGGATTGCTTTTTTCGCTGAGCCTGGTCCTTTCAATCTGGGGCGTAAAAAATCAGCCGTACGCTACTTTCTACTTACTTCCCACACGTGCATGGGAATTGTTGACCGGCTCGCTGCTTGCGGCGTCGTCCATGGCTGGTTTAACGTCAAGCTGGAAGCGTGAAACGCTAGCCTGGCTTGGTTTGGCGGGAATATTGGCACCAGCCTTCATTTATGATGAACAAGTACCATTCCCTGGCCTGGCCGCACTGCCTCCCTGCCTAGGAGCCGCAGCAATCATTTGGGCAAACGCTTCGCAAATGTCGCTCGCGGCGTCGCTACTATCCGCTGCACCGGTTCGCTTTATCGGTTTGATATCTTATTCACTGTATCTCTATCATTGGCCAGTCATTGTGTTTACCAATTACTGGAAGACGACTGAGTTATCGACCGCAACACGCTTGGCTATGGTTCTTGTTTCGCTAGTCCTCGCGACTTTGTCGTGGCGATTGATCGAAGCTCCCTTCCGCCGGCGAAGCAAAGGAAAGCGTCATCTTCCGGTTTTTGCGACGGCCGTGACGGCATTGCTAATCATGTTGTCAATTGGCTGTTTTTTGTCTCTGTCACAAGGTTATCCGAATCGCCTTCCGCCCACCGCATTGGAACTCGTCAAATCATTGGAGGGCGAGTATCAAAAGCGAGCGTTGTTCAAATGCCCGCTCAATACAGCGCCCGAAGAAATTGCGGCCGACAGGGTCCACTTGATTGGGAGCAATAGGCCGATCGGAACCGGACCTCAATTCGTGGTGCTTGGTGACAGCCACGCCCACCTCGCGGCTCCGCTCTTCGAGAGAGTCGCGAATGAATACAACGTATCGGGAGCCGTTATCACTCACGCCGCAACGCCTCCATTGCAGGGCTGGAAAAATCGCGATCCCCATGGTGCAAAAGATCCCTCGTTGCTTTTCTCGAATTCTTTTGAATACGTAAAACGCAATAATGTAAAAAATGTGATCCTGATGGCCACATGGGCAAAGTACTGCGAGGAAAGCAGCTACGCTGAACTCACAAAACTTTTGAAAGACACGATCAGCACTTTCGGAGCGAACGGCACCAACGTGCATCTACTTATGAGCCCTCCGATTTATCGAGTGAATGTACCAAGAGTACGACTTAAGCAAGCGTTCTTTGATTCCTCGCTTGATTCTTTTCCCTACCAATCCCCGCAAGAACATAAGTCACGCCAACGCGCGATCTAAGACTTCGCTCGGGACTCACCGCAATGTATCTGCTGGGATCCTTCCTCGAACTTACTGGACGGAACCACCGGACATTATCGAGTCGAGGTAGATGGGGAAGCTTTATATATGGACACTAGCCATCTCTCTCAATTCGGAATCGAATTGACTTGGTGGCCGACACTGTCAACGATGTTTGAATCAATGTTTAAACCGAATCAAGAACCTCGCCCATAGGGCGTCGCATCTCTGCCAAATGAAGATCGGCCTCACCATTCGGACGTTCAACCCTGCCTCAGGTGGTTTGCAGGCACACGCACAGATGCTGCTTCAAGGTTTACGCGCACGCGGACACGAAGTGCGTGTTGCCACAAGGGCATTGGAGCAGAGCCAGAAGTGGGCAGATTACTATCGCATCTCCGAACCGCCCGGTTCGCGAACAGTAGACGGTATTCCCGTTTCAATAATCTCCGGATGCACGGGGGCGAATGAACTGCTTTGGCTTGCCGGTAAGTGTGTCGTTCGCCCTCGTTTGCACTTCGTTGCAGAGCGTCTGGCAAAAACAGTCTTTGCAGGCGCGATCTGTGAGCAATTCAGGGATATGGACATAATCCATCATGTGGGTCAAGCCCATGAATTGATCGGATTTGGCGCAGCGGTAGCCGCAAGGCGAATGAATGTCCCATTTCTTGTGCAGCCAACCTTCCATCCGGGTCAATGGGGAGACTCGGCTTTTGATTTGCGACTTTATGCGAAGGCTCGACAACTCATGGCGTACACGCATTACGAAAAGAACGCCCTCTCGTCGCTTGGATTAAAACAACGGTGCGTCGTTGTCGGGACCGGGATACCGGATTGCACGACAGGTAACGCCTCCAGGTTCCGGGAGCGTTACGGAATATCAGGACAAATTGTGCTATTTCTCGGCCGGAAGTCGATTGATAAAGGATTCCCGCTACTCACAACTGCGTTTTCAGATATCGCAAAATCTAATCCCGATGCAACCCTCGTTGTGATGGGGCCTCCCGGCGGAGCAGGCGTTGACGATCCCTCGTTGGTTTTAGATCTCGGCTTTACAACTTTTGAAGAAAAGCATGACGCCCTTGCCGCATGCGATTTTTTATGTGTGCCGTCCGAAGGTGAGTCATTTGGCTTGGTCTATATGGAAGCGGCTCGATATGCAAAACCTTCAGTCGCTCGCAACCTTCCCGTTTTGCGCGAATTACTTGGGAAACATGATGCGATCGTGCTGGCTGGTGATGGAGACAGCAGCCTAAACCAGGTTTCCCTAAACGCGGAAGAGTTGGCGAGTTGCATCAAGCGTCTGCTCGACAACCCAACCGATGCTCGCCGAATAGGGGAGAATGCAAAAAAAGCTTCGGAAGCATTCCTTTGGCCGAACGTGATCCAAAAGTTTGAATCTGCCTACGAGGCGGCTATCGAGCAACAGCGTTGCTAGCGAACTCCAACAGAAGGCCGAAGCGGTAGCTTTGGGCGTCAATTAAAACACGTTACACATGCCATCGATCTCCGTAATCATTCCCGCCTACAATCGCGCGCAATTATTGCCCGCCACATTACGAAGCTTGATCCATCAAACGGTTCCCGCCGATGAAATCATTGTCGTTGACGATGGCTCCACTGATGGTACGGCCGAGGTGGCCGAATCATTTGGCAATCCAGTTCGAGTGATACGCCAAGCCAACGCCGGCCCAGGTGCAGCGCGCAATCGAGGCTTCGCCGAATCGACCGGAGAGTTTATTCATTTTTTTGATAGCGATGACGTTGCATCTCTGAACAAGCACGAAGTGCAACTTCAAACACTTTTAGAAACTAATGCTGACATTTCTTATTGTCCCTGGGTAAAAGGGTTGATTGTAGGGAATGAGTTTATTCCCGAGTCCGCAGTCCTGCAGAAACGCGGACTACCGCGAGGGAATCTGATTAAAGCACTACTCACGAGTTGGTCTGTAGTGCCTCATGCTTGCCTATTCAAACGACAGATCGTCGAGAAAGCAGGAGGCTTCCCAACGGACATAACGGCGGTGGAGGACCAGATGATGTTCTTGCGTTGCCTCTTGCAGGGCGCGCGAGTCGCTCACTCCGCGGAAACTCTTGAATTCTACCGCATGGGCGACCCCACAAAATTAACATCGCAAGGCCACGCGCAGCGTGGCATGGCATGCAGTTGGGCAAGATATCTGCTTTCTGCAAACGAAGAAGTCTGCGAGCGCGGCGGTTACAATGCCTCAGTCCAATCTTCCATTCGCAACTACGGAGAACGGTCCGAAATCGCCCGGCATGCAATGGTCCCCTCACAATGGTTCGGTTTTCGGCTACGTACCTACGAAGCGCACAAAGATCTTGAAAATTTCTTTCCCCACGAGCACAACGATCTCAAGGCAAGTCTAAAACGCATCCACTTTGCCAGGTGTGAAGCAGTAAATCAATATCGTTACACCTATGAACTGAGTGGCTGGTGGCACCGTAAGCTTAGCGGAGTTCGCGAGAGACTTAGAGGGGTACGCGCTAGGTCATGCTTTAGGGCACAAAGATTCAGCGAGCAAGACGCGGCCCTGTTCCCGCGCGAGGTGCTTTGACGCGATGCGGATTTTGATAGTAGAAGAAGCACTACGTGCAGGAAATGGACATTGGCCGCGATATATCGCGGATTTGGCGACAGGGTTCCGGAGAGAAGGAGATACGGTTGATATCCTTGGGCACCGCGATGCGAACGAAAAAGTGCTTTCGGTCGTTCTCGACGTTACGCCCTGGTTGTCCCGAGATTGCCGCGTTGATCCCCGCAGTATCGGATTTCTCGGCGGCATTCGACACAATTGGTCGCATTATCGCGATTTGTCACGATGGCTGAGATCAAATAGCGAATACGACTGGATCCTATCATTAAGCAGCAGGCCAAAGCATCTTTTGGCTTACGTGATACTCGCACAGCGCTTTCGAAGACACCGAACAAAGTTTTTGCTGCTGTTCGTTTTGTCGCCGGGAAAACGAAACGCCGAAGGCGAGATTGCCTGGTCCCTTTCAAACGTTTTCGCGAAAAGCTGCTTTAAGCTGCTAAGATTGGCAGCAAGCCGTGGGCAAGTCGTCATTGCCGCCGAAACAGATCGCATGCGTGCTGAAATCCAAGATTTTTGTGGACTGCCGACGACGCTTTTCCCTCACCCAGTTGACCTTCCCATCGCAAAAGATCAGCAAAGCGCCACGCTGACTCGCGACCACCGTCAGGCAAACAAAACCATTCGAATCGTTGCGCCTGGGTTAGCACGACACGAAAAAGGGAGTGATTTACTGCAGGCGGCGATCAAGATATGGCTGGCAAGACATAAGCCGGAGGAGCCCACGGTAAAATTCATCCTCCAGTGGCCTGAGCCATTTCCACTGCCTAATGGAGAAATCTGCGCGCCCGACCCGCAACTCACAGCCGATGGCCATGTAGAGTTTTGTACTGAGTTACTCACAGGCGACAGTTACGTAGACTTTCTTCGCCAAGCTGATCTGATAGTGCTGCCATACCGCGCCGCCGCATACCAGGCAAGGGTCTCACGAGTGGCTATCGAGGCTGCAATGCTTGGCAAACCAATCATTTATACGGAACAGACATGGATTCGCGAGGTGGCCGACCGCGTAGGCACGGGAGTGGCGTTTACCCCCGAATCACCCGAGGCCATTTCGGAAGCGATCTCGAAAGCACTCGATCGCATCGACGAATTGAAACATCTCGCCGACCGAGGATCGCAACACATACGTAATTTCTACACGACATCTAAATTTCGGGGATTGCTCTGCGATCATTTGGCTTCCAGCCCGTACCAAGAATGCAAATGAAGCGATACGCCTACTACTTGCTTTTGTATCTTTGCAATCACTGGATCACCCATATCCCTAGCCTTCATTTGCGGCTCTGGTTTTATCGATATGTGATGGGGTTTAAAATTGGAAATGGCACAACAATCATGATGGGCGCAAGATTCTCGGCGCCACGCCGTCTGACCATCGGCTCAAATTGTGTCATCAATGAGAACTGTGTATTTGGTAATCGTGGGGGCATTGAAATCGGAAACTGTGTCATCATTGGGCCGGATTGTCACTTACGATCGGGTGACCATGACATCAATGACCCTACCTTCCCACCTCGCTACGAACCGATCGCGATCGGCGACCATGTTTTTCTTGGTATGCGCTCAACGATTTTGAAGGGCGTCAAATTGGGGAAGGGCGCAGTTGTTGGGGCGTGCGCTTTAGTAACTAAGAGCTGCGGTGATCGCGACATTTTGGTTGGGGTTCCTGCGACACAAATCGGTACTCGGCGCGGGGAACTCAGTTACCTTCCCGACTGGAAACCACTCTTGCAGTAAACTCGTTGACAGGACGCCTACGCAGCCTAGCGCATAATAAGCATGAAAAAAATACTAATAACAGGAGTTGGGGGATTCATTGGCAGGAATGCTGCGAGGCATTTTTCCCAGGAGGGGCACCACGTCTATGGTATAGATGCCATCCCTGAGGAATCAACGCCTCTGCACGATCTGCACGCATATTATCGCCTTCGCCTACCCAGCGAGCAGCTAGACACTGTAATCAATGAAATCTCGCCGGACGCATGCATACATTGCGCTGGACGAGCTTCGGTAGCGCTTTCGGTAAGCGACCCATTGGCGGATTTTGAAGCAGGACCAGCCCTGACCTGGAGGCTTCTTAACACGCTGCGACTGAGAGCGCCGGCTTGCAGAACGGTATTCCTTTCAAGCGCTGCAATCTATGGCACGCCTTCAGTACTTCCGATAAGCGAATCGACACGCCCAGCTCCGATATCACCATACGGATATCATAAGTGGATCAGCGAGATGGTGTGCGAGGAATTTGCCTCGCTTTATGAAATGCCAATTGCGTCCGTAAGAATATTTTCTGCCTACGGGCCTGGACTTCGGCGCCAAGTGATTTGGGATCTATTCCGACAGGCATTCACGCAAAATTCAATTTCGGCACAAGGGACTGGAAACGAAAGCCGAGACTTTGTTCACGTAGTTGACATTTGCGAAGCGTTATCGATCGTGCTCGAACAGGGACAATTGAAGGGAGAAGCTTACAACCTTGGGAGCGGAGTCGAGACCTCAATCGCTAAACTCACTTCACTCGTATCAAGCAGCACTAACAAAGAAATTAAAATATCTTTCAGTGGGCATGTGCCTGCTGGAACCCCCTTGAACTGGCGGGCTGACATGGCGCAACTTTCAAACCTTGGTTTCCGTCCGTCGATAACAATCGAGGACGGCATTCACTCTTTCGCCAAGTGGTGTAGCGCGGAACTTGGAATTCAATGAAGAAATTGCTGTACTACGCGCCGTTTAGTTACGGCGGCCTTCTTAACTACGCACAAGAACAAGCCGACGCAATCGCACGACATGGCGTCGATGTTACGGTTTTGTGCGCTCCTGAATTTACGAAGCGGCCTGAAGATAAATACAACCTCCTTCCTACACTTGTCGATAATAGGCCAATAAAACGCCAGATTAGACCGCTTCGTTCGATCCGGCACGTGAGGATAACGTTGCGAAACCTTCATCGATTGCGGCGAGAAATTGTAGAAGGTGGTTATACACACGTAATGTTCGCTTCGTACGGCGAGTATTTCTCGCCAATATGGGCACGATGGTTGCGTGCCTTAACGCGAAAAGGGGTTACGTTTGCCGCCGTGGTACAGGAGCCAGTTAGGGACTTCCGTGTCGGCCCAATTTGGTGGCATCGCTTGTCCATATGGAACGCTTACAGCTTTTTGAGCGTTGCATTTGTTCACGATAGCGTGCAGCTCGAAACCTGCGGGCCTGTCGCGAACATGAAAACCATTGTCATTCCGTATGGTCCTCATCGATTTCCTGACGCTACGCAGGTGCGTGAGGAAACCAGAGGCCTGCTCGGCGTGCCAGAGAATGCACAGCTATTGCTATCATTTGGGCATATTCGCGATAACAAGAACCTTGACTACGCCATCCGTGCACTTACCGAACTACCGAACGTATGGCTTCTTGTGGCTGGTGCGAGAAATGCGAGCAGCCAAAAACCTCCAGAACACTACATGGAACTTGCGAGATCCCAGGGTGTTTCGGATAGATGCATTTGGCGAATTGACTACATTTCCGAAGAAGAAGCCGCGAATCTATTTACGGCGTGTGATCTCGTACTACTCACGTATAGCAGCAGTTTCCGCTCGGCAAGCGGCGTTTTGCATGTTGCCGCGAGATACAGAAAACATTCAATCGTTTCATCGGGCCAAGGGTCGTTGCAAAATGTTTTACAGGTATATCAGATCGGAATCGGGATCCCGCCAGACAAACCTGACGAAGTGGTTTCTGGTATCAAACGATGGATCGAAAACGCACCTACGCCTGACTGGGAACGATATTTCGAAGAGAACTCTTGGGATCGAAACGCTGAGATTGTAGTGAATTGCCTGCGCTCTCACTGACACACCAAATGTCGAGCATTCATCGTTTCTCGACCGGGTACCCTCAATCAAAGGCAGTAGGACAAAACGCGTGTGGACATTAGCGAGATGTTTTCGCGGGTAGATTGTCTTGGCGATTAGCACTGGCCAGTCCGACTTTCTTAACCTGTCGCGATGGTTGGCGGCTCTCCTGGTCGTGATGGAGCATGTTCGCAGCTTGCTTTTTCAGGACTTTGGCGCTCTTCGATCGAAGACACTCATGGACTATACGTTCTACCTGGCCACCGGTTTTGGTCATGAGGCGGTCGTCCTTTTCTTCGTGATCAGCGGCTTTCTTGTTGGTGGCAAGGTTTGGGAGCGATGGACCCGTGGTAGCTTTCAGTGGCCACGCTACCTGATCGATCGCGCTAGTCGACTCTACGCCGTTCTCGTCTTTGCTCTTCTGCTGGGTGCAGCACTCGATTTCGCCGGCAGCCGGTGGTTTGATCAGAGTGGCTACTACACGTTGCAAACCAGTCAACCCGTAGCAACGCTCGCTTATGATGTGACCAGTCGATTGGATGTACCGCACCTGCTGGGCAGCCTTTTTATGGTTCAGGAAGTTCTCATTCCGTCGTTTGGCAGCAACGGCCCCTTGTGGAGCTTGGCGCACGAATGGTGGTATTACTTGCTTTTTCCTCTGGTACTTGAATTGTTCCGAGGCGGAATCTTTCGACGTCTCGTGGCTTTCTTGGTCATCAGTTTAATCGGTGGGTTGTTGACATCTTACGTGGTCGTTTTGTTCGGCGTTTGGTTGTTGGGGGTTCTGGCTTGGCGTGTGAATCGTCGCAGTTTACTTCCCGTCTGGGTCAGCTTGCCACTTTGTTTAGCAGCACTGCTGGCGATGCGTTTGGAGATTAGGCTGTTTCCGTTTGCTCATCAGTACTTGGTAGGCGCTGGGTTTGCATTATTACTGAACAGTCTCGTCGCACGGAATTCGTCGCTACCCTTCAAACGGCTGTCGCAAAACTTTGCTGACTTCTCTTACTCGTTGTACTTGGTTCATTTTCCGCTCATCCTGTTGATTGTTTCTGCCGCATTTTCAACGGGATGGTTGCGTGATAGAACCGCGCTAAATGGCCAGTCGTTTGCGTTATTTGTAGCGATTGTTTCCACGACGGTTATCGTCAGCTATCTCGTCTCGCGGTTTACGGAAGCAAGAACGGCCACTTTGCGAGACGCCCTGTATCGACTCTTTCGCGTGGCAGATTCACGTCCGCGTTCGCCGCAGCCTGACACGTAAAGGGTTTTTACATGCCAAAGCATTACAAGGATCGGTTCATTTGACGAGTTGGCTGGTTACGCAACTTGGCGCTCGCGAGCATTATGCCGTTGCACGGGCCCTCCATCGCGATAAACGCCTTGTCGGTCTTTGCACGGATGTCTGGGCGAATCAGTGGATGCGTGCGGTCGGTCCGCATTTGGGACGTCGCGGGAAGTCGCTGGCGGCAAGGTATCATCAAGACATCCCTGATGCATTGGTGCGCCATTGGAACGCCGCCTCGTTATGTCGAGAGGCCTCTGGAAAAACCTGGCGCTCGCCNNACGTTTTCTATTCGAAGGTCGCTGGTTCGCGCGCCGCGTTAAGGGCTGGATAGACTCTTGCCCTACGCGACCCGACGTTGTTTTCAGCTATGACACGACGGCGCTGGAAATTTTTGAAGCTGCCCGCCAGCATGGAATTTCCTGCGTTTTGGGCCAAATGGATCCCGGCCGAGTCGAAGCCGATATCGTGGCCGCCGAACGAGAGAGATGGCCGGATTGGGAGCGAATCCCGGGCGAGGTACCCGGTGACTATCATGCTCGTCGTGCGGAAGAATGGAAACTCGCGGACCGCATTGTGGTGAACTCGAATTGGTCGAAGCAGGCGTTGATCCGCCAAGGTGTCGAAACCGAAAAGATCGAGATCATTCCTTTGGTATACGAAAACGCGAAAGCACGCCAAACGCATTCGACTACGGCGGCCCCTTCGGGCCCACTGCGCGTGCTGTTCCTGGGACAGGTGAATCTGAGAAAAGGCATTCCCTACCTCATCGAAGCGGCTAGGTTGATTGATCCGGCGGTGGTGCGGTTCGATGTCGTCGGGCCGATTAATATTGCTCAAACGGTGATCGAGCGGGCGCCTAAAAACGTTCATTTCATCGGACCGATCAGTCGCAATGAAGTCACGCGAGTTTATCGTCAAGCTGATGTGTTTGTATTACCGACTTTATCTGACGGTTTTGCGATTACGCAGATCGAAGCGATGGCAAATGGGTTGCCCGTGATCACCACGCCTTGCTGCGGCGAGGTGGTTGACGATGGCCAAGACGGGTTCGTCATCCCGCCGCGCGACGCCGAGAAACTGGCTGACGTCATTCTGCATCTTGCGCAAAATCGTGAGCAAATCAATTGGTTAAGCGAAAACGCGTTGAAGAAAAGCCAATGTTTTGGCATCGAGCGGCTTACCAAAAGCTTAAGAAACTTTCCGAAACCGGATTTGAACCGCAACTAACGCGGACTCTCCCACAGGCGCGTTGTACCACACAAGGCATCAAGTATTGCTCCCCTGCTAACTCGTTTGGCCAGAAGCAAAGGTTGCCATGCTAGACACAATCCGCAATTCGCGCAACCTTCCGATTCTAACTTGTGCACGCCACTTCAAGCGGCGAGCACAAGTGGAAGTCGGTGAACTGAGAGGGCTTCGGTGTCTAGCTTGCAAACCTTACTCACCCACGAGACGAGCTCGAATGGCGAGGACTTAAGGGAAACTGATAGCGGAAGTCGCGTAGACTTTCGGCCATTTGCCAACAAACCGAAACTTTTGGCGAGTTCCGCTACGCTAAGTTCACGCCATTTGAGACGAGCTCGTTGGGGTCAAAAATGATGTGTGCAACAACGACCCCACAGGAGAGTGCTTAGCTCATTATGCCGATTCGCTTGGACCTATCTGCTTTGTGCAATTTTTGAAGGACCGAAACACGATGTTTGACAAACAAAAAGTATGATGTTTCGACGGATAAACCAAGACTTCGAAGACGCCCAAAAACTGCTTGATCGCTACCAGCGGTGGGACGACGCCACGACCGCCGACATCCAGCTAAGAGCACTGGCTGGCGTATGGCAAGATTGCACGACGGATATCCCGTATTACAAGAGCTTGGTGCAATCCGGTTCTGCGCCATCAATCATTCGATCTTGGGATGATTTTCGCCAAATCCCGGAACTGAACCGTGAAATTCTTCAGAATCGTCCAGACGAGTTTCGCCGGTTATCCGGGCCACCTGATCTCATTCGAATGACCGGAGGGTCAACGGGCAATCCGATCCGCTTTGGGGTTGGATACGAGGAAGACCGCACCATTCGTTTGCTTAAGCTAACGCTTTGGATCAGGGCCGGATATAAACCTAAGGACCGGCTTTTTCTGATCTGGGGGCATCCGCATTTGCTAGGGACCGGATATCGCCGGCATGTTCGTCAATTGCAACGCAAGCTGAAGGATCGCTGGCTTGGTTACCGTCGCGTCGACGCATTTGTGTTAGACGCAGATCGTTGTCGTCAGTATGCGAATCAACTACTCCGTCATCGACCCGCTGGATTAATTGGTTATGCCGCCGCGCTGGACTTGTTCGTGCGTTCAAACCCGGAACTTGCCGCGCGTTTTTGCGAACTTGGTTTGCGTTTTGTCATGCCGTGTGCAGAACCGCCTCCAAAGCCCGATACCTTCGATTTGTTTCGATCAACATTTGGTTGTCCCGTAGTTCAGGAGTTTGGCGGAGTCGACTTTGGTCATGTTGCCAGTCAATACGATCGGGAGCCATTTATGGTCTTCCCGGATAAAAATATTTTGGAGCTAGACAAGGCGCCGGCCAATGAAGAAGGTGCGGGCGTGCTCGTGACAACGCTTTACCGCCGCTATCTCCCGCTCATACGTTATAGGCAAGGCGATGCGATTTCCGGTCACGTTTTGGACCAACACGGACATGTTCGTTCATTTAATAAACTTGCGGGTCGAAGCAATGACATGGTTGTCATGCCTGATGGCCGATCAATCCACAGTGTCGCATTTTTTCACTGTGTTCATCCAGAGTCCGAAGTCCTTAACGTACAAATGATCCTGGAAGATTCAGGCCTGCGATTGGTTTTTGTCACGCAACAGGACAGCCTCACTCCCGAAGTTGAGCAACGAATCAGGCATCGATTCTCACAACTACACGAACAACTGGCACAAGCGCCGATTGAATGTCGAAAAGACGTTGAAACGACTCGCGCCGGCAAACGCCGCTGGATTGTCGACAAAAGGACAGCGAGTTAATGCGGGTTTCGATTATTTTTGACAATTTTGGACCCTATCATAATGCACGCGTCGCGGCCGCAGCAGCCTTACCCGAATTGAATGTTACCGGCATCGAACTGCGTGCTCGCTCGACAACCTACCTGTGGGAAGCCAACGCCTGCCAAGCATTCGAAAAACGCACGGTTGCGTCCACCGCTGTCTCCAAAGCCCAGCACGTGCTCCAGCTTGAGTCGACGCTGCGCGACACCGAACCTGATGTGGTTGCGGTGAATGGTTGGGGCGACTATCTGGCTCCGCAAGCGATTCGGTGGTGCGTGCGTCAGCGGATTCCCATGGTCATTATGTCCGAAAGTTCGGCACTCGACGGCAATGCATCAGCGTTGCGGAACGCGGTGAAACGCCGCGTCGTGAACCTAGCTTCGGCGGCATTGGTGGGCGGCATGCCCCATCGGCGTTACATGATCGACCTCGGCCTCACCGAGGATCGCATTTTTAACGGTTACAATGCGGTAGACAACGACTGGTTCTCCGCTCGAACCGCCGCGGAGCGGAACGGAAAAACGCCTTGCCGCCTCTATTTTCTTGCTTCCAATCGGTTTGTGGAAAGGAAAAATTTGCCAAGACTGGTCGAAGCTTATGCGTCGTACCTGGAAACACATCGCGCAAGAACCGGTACACCCGACGACCGTTCTGCTGAGACGAAGTCAAATCCCTGCTGGGACCTCTGTTTGCTTGGCGATGGTCCGCTAAAGCCGATGCTGATTGTGTTGTGCGAAAAGCTGGGCCTTCACGTACAGCACAACGCCCCCTGGGATGACGCCGCACGGCAAGTTTCGTATCCGGAAACCAACAGTGGAACGTTAGGTACCGTCTATTTTCCAGGGTTTCAGCAGGTTGACGCTTTGCCAAAGTTTTACGCCCATGCGGGTTGCTTTGTGCATCCGAGCTTAAGGGAACCGTGGGGGTTGGTTGTCAATGAGGCGATGGCAAGCGGGTTGCCTGTATTGGTATCAAATCGATGCGGATGTGCGATGGATCTTGTGAGGGAAGGCATAAATGGATACACGCTGGACCCAACGAATGTGGACCAGATGTCAAGGCGAATGCATGAAATCGCATTCGACGCGCAGCGCCGGATTGAATTGGGCAAAGCGAGTCGCGAGCTCATTTCAGGTTTTTCATTAACAGCATTCGCCACAGGCTTGCGGTCGGCGTGCTTAAAGTCGATCGCGATCGGACCGGCAAAGCTGACCCTAGCAAATAGTTTCCTGCTAGAAACTTTGTGTCGTTTCCGTTAGACGTTTGCTAAGTGAATTGTGCATCGTGAAATGAGAGTTGGCGTCGTCACCTTCTCGGTGTCTCGTATGGCGGGAGGCATGTTCGAAAGCGTGCGTTCGCTCCATCAAGCATTGTCACAGCACACGACGACGGAAGTGTTTTCGATCAGCGATGCACACACTTCCGAAGACGTCAACGTTTGGGAGCCTCTCCCGGTTCGGATCTGCGATTCAACTTTCCCTCATTCCCTGCGCTACTCACCTAAGCTTTCTGGGGACTTAGCAGAATTTATGCCCGACGTGGTTCATGTTCACGGGCTGTGGCAAGGTCCATCCATCGCGGCACTGAAATGGCACAAGTCCACAAGCCAACCGTACATCGTTTCGCCCCGTGGTATGCTTGACCCATGGGCCCTTAACCATTCGCGATGGAAGAAGCGAATCGCCGGTTTCGCATTTGAGAATTGTCATCTTCGGTCCGCTAAGTGCATTCACGCCCTGTGCGAATCGGAGGCTCAGTCGATTCGTCGATACGGCCTAACGAATCCGATTGCTGTAATTCCCAACGGCGTCCATTTACGGTGTGGCGATGAAAAAGCTCGTCACGGGACAACCGTTCGTCGGCAAAGTGATGGGAGAAGAAAACTTCTTTTTCTAGGCAGGATCCATCCCAAGAAAGGAATCAAAGAATTGCTCAAAGCATGGTCGACGATTCCCGCTACGCTTCGTTCCGATTGGTCGCTGCTCGTTGCGGGGTGGGACGATGGTGGTTACCTTCCGGAACTGCTGAATCAGGTTCAGCAGCTAAGGATTGAAAAGAGCGTTCAATTTGTTGGCCCCAAGTACGGCGATTCAAAGTCAGCGATCTTTGAAGCCGCAGATGCCTTTATTTTGCCAAGTTTCAGTGAAGGTCTGCCGATGGCGGTGCTCGAAGCTTGGTCATTTGGATTACCCGTAGTAATGACCTCGCACTGCAACTTACCAGAAGGTTTCACCAACGGTGCGGCATTCGAAATCGTGAACTCGAATAATCGCGAAATGACTAACGGCCTTGAGTCTTTCTTGAAACTTTCTGATTCACAACTGAACGCGATGGGCGACGCCGGACGCCGACTCGTGGAGTCAAAGTTTACCTGGGAGAGTATCTCTGACGCGTTTGTTGAAGTTTATAAGTGGATCGCTGGGGAAGGTGAGCGTCCGTCGTGCGTCCGGTAAAGCACAGAGCTGGATGATCGTTAACGGCCAGCGGCTATAGCGCTATCGATAAAGCTGGCTGCGTATTCCCTTGCCGAGATTCTTTCAACGGGCATCGTATTGGTGGCCGGCAATCTGGATTTGAATAACTGGGTTGATTTGTTAAGCGCCATCGTCGATAATCCTGGCCTGGAAGAGCACAAACTGCACTACACCGTGTGTTTCGAATAAGACGTCACAGCTTGCTAGCAACTCCGGGCTGGTGATTTACTGTCTTATTGCAAAAATAGCGGCGGCATCACAACCCGACGCGTGAGCGCGGGGTAGCCTGAGGTCGCTCGCTAACGCGTCGGGTTGATAAATCAACAGCCCGTGTCGTTTTGTGTCTATTTCAGGTCGCCTGACGTTTGCAGGGGGTTCGGCATGCGTCCGCTGTGCGGGCACGTTTGATTAAGTTGACCCTATGCCCGGACGGTTGTACGGCAAGTTGCCGGGAATCGATCGTGACACCATACGATTAGAAAACTGCCCTAACGCGAAATCGCTCTGCTCCGGCTTTTGATAAATGGAATCTTACCCTGTACCTTTCTACATCGCCTGTCTGATGTTGGTTGCAATTGGGTACAGGTGTTGGGAACACCGGCATATGGCGTGGGGGCTTCCGGCGGGCGCAGTGCTGGCAACAACAGCTTGCTGGTATCTATTAGATGCTATCTACAACGACTATCAAAGGTACGTCGACCGAATTGGCACCAAATCTCTTGATAATGCGTGGTGGCAAGTATGCCTGTTTTTGTTCACATTTGGAACAATTGTAGCTTCGGTTAGTAAGTCTATCTCTGGAGAATACGCGACCAGACGTAGTTCAGTGCTAGCGGTTGATTTCGCGAAACGACTAGATCACCCGGTCCTTCAAGGACGCCTGCGATCATTAACCCTCACATTAGTAGGCGCTTGGTTGGGCTTGATGTCGATTGGACTTGTTCGCGTTAACTTTGATATTCAAGGACTCTTTGCTCCGTACTTAGGGCACAAGGCAAACCCGTGGTCGAGAGGGCGAGTTGGAGGTGGCATTGATGGGCTTCTTGCGCTTGCCGGGTACTTTCAAATATTCTTAACAGCGGGTTTTGGAGTGCTGTTTGCGTTGTTAAACCGATCCACCAGTCGATGGGTGGCTGGTTTCATTTTCTTT
>DNWZ01000302.1 GCA_003506095.1 Planctomycetaceae bacterium
CCGATCGGCCAGCACGTCAGCTATCTTGTTCAGTTGTTGCGATACATCGAACAACAGGGGGTCGCTGACAATTTTGATATTGATGAAGGGGCTTATGCCGATGTCAATGCTCCGGCTCGAGCATTGGCGATCAATTCGTTTCTTTGCCCATCTTCGGCATGGGCAATGAATGATGACAATACCGCAGGGCTGACAAACTACGCCGGTTGCCATCACCACGACGAATCGGCCATCGCGGCTGATAACACCGGATTGCTATTCTTGAACAGCAAGGTCCGTTACGGCGAAATCTATGATGGCAGCAGCAACACAATCTTAATTGGTGAAATGTTGCCATACTCCAACAGTCTTGGCTGGGCTTCTGGAACGCGAGCAACGCTGCGCAATACGGGTACATTAATCAATGAGTCGAATTTACGGCGTGGCGGGCGCACCCTTCGTGAATTGCCCGAAGATGTCGATCCTCTGTGGGTGAGTGGTTTCGCGAGCAACCATCCCGGCGGTGCACAGTTTTGCTTTGCTGATGGAAGCGTCCGCTTTCTGAGCGAAAGCATTAAACTCGAGCTCTTTCAGAATCTTGGCCATCATGCTGACGGAGCAATGATGGGCAGCGAATACTAGGGGCACCCGTTGATTGGATTTAGGCGGCTTCTGAAATGACCGCCTAAGCGCGGGTCTGCAAACGAGCGCAATGCATGGTTTGTTAAAAAGCGAAGCATCATCACTTGGCAATATCCAGTTCGAACCGTTCCATCGTTGTGGGATTGGTAGTCGCCAACAATGCCTCGGCCTCATTCAATCCGATCCGCTGGTCATTCGTGACAACGATCAGGATCGCGCCAGCCTTCACACGATCTTCGTACGACGGTGTTTCGTCGTCCACGCCGCGTCCCTGATGACTACTGAACAGTCCGCCAAACGCAGCGCCGATTCCCATGCCCACCAGCGGACCGACAAGGATAAACGGACCGATCATTGTGCCCAGCGCAAGCGGTGCGGCGATCGTCCCCCCGAGCAGCATCCCTAGGCCAACGCTACGCCCATCGGGCGATTTCGCGCCGATTTGCTCCGCAGAAATTGCATCACCAGCTTGCGCATGATCCAATTTTCTCGCCGCCGGATCGCCGCGGTGCATCACCACCGACACGTTATCCAGCGTGTATTGATTTCGCTCCAAAACTTCTAGTGCTAGCTTTGCACCCGCCCGGGTCTGAAACTCCGCAACGACACATTCTTTCATGATCAACGCCTTTTGATTTCGACGGGTCAACGTCGGTTTCAACTGTGGCTGGCCGGTTGAGTACCAGCCAGTTCCCGAACGCTGAGGAGATCGTGCAAACGCCGCGCCAACGCCGGCAGGTGAAAATCCGTCCCAAAGGGATCGCAAAATCTAGATCGCAGGGGCCGCGGAAACCGGCTTGGTTAGTGGACGTACAGCAACTTCAAAAACTTGGCCTCGTCGTATTCGGCGAATCGTAAACTCAAAGCCTTCGCGTTGCAGACTTTCACCTGGTTTGGGCGTCCGCCCGAATTGACGAATCAACCACGCCGAAAGGTTTTCCGATACATCCGAAAACGGCTTTTTCAGCATCGCGACCACTTCCGACATTGGCTTGCCGCCACCGAGCATCCAAGTCCCGCCGGTTAAGGCATGTGCCATACGAGGCAAGCGATCAAACTCATCCTGAAGATCGCCTACCAATTCTTCAACGAGATCTTCAAAAGTTACCATCCCTAGCGTTTTACCGCTGCCATCGCGAACAATCGACATGTGAACATGGTCGGTTACGAATCCTTTCACCAAATCTGCGGCAGATGTATCCGGCGACACGAAACCGACGGGACGAATGATCCCGCGAAAACTTGGGTCATTCGGGTTCGTTCGCATGAAGTATATCATTTCTTTAAAGTTAACATAACCAAGCACCTCGTCGAAGTTTTCTCCATCGATGACGGGATAGCGAGTGTGTGCTTCGATGTGGGCGGCGATGATGGCATCGGCGATGGATTGCTGTGAACTGAGAAAACTGACCTGTGAAACCGGGATCATGATTTTATCGACGGAAATTTCTGCCAGACGCGAAGCGCCGTGAATGATCCGCTCTTGATAAGATGATATTTGATTCGACAGGCGTGCTAAACCTGCTAATGCAGTGATTTCTTCGATCGTCGCGGAACGCTCAGGCTTTAAAGATCGACCTTCAAACGGTCGATTGATAAAGTGGATTGCTTTTGTGAAAGGATTGAGTGCGAGCACTACGATATTCAGTGGCTTGGCGATGTAACCCGCGACTTCACGATTATAACGCACACCAAGCGTTTTTGGCAAAATCTCAGTGAATTGCAACATAACAAACGTAAAGATTAGCGAAAAAACCAAAATCCACTTGTCGCCAAATATCTCACCAAATTGCGAACCCGCCACCGAAGCGCCAATCGTATGCGCGGCGGTATTGAGCAACAGAATTGCCGCAATCGGCGGTTGAATATTCGCTTTGAATCGATGCCAAATCGACCCGGCCTGCGGTTCCTTCTTCGCGATGTCAGCCACCTGACTGGGGGTCAAGCTCAGCAAAGTCGCTTCCATCACCGAACAGATGGCCGAAATCACTAACGCCAGTGTCACACTTAACAAAAACAGGGTCATTCGCACTCAATCCTAAGCCAAAACTCTGCCTAAAAAGGGAGCTGTACCTATCCGGCAATGCCAAAAATAAGAACAACAACTTGCCTCCAAAGGGCCACACGCCCTTCCCTACAGAGCCTAGTAAAAATGCTAACTTACTTCTGTTGGGCCTGTTCATAAAGTGTCCAACCCTGCAATTGTTCCGCTGGACTTCATGCGCCACCCGATTCAAACGAAGCATCTGTCTAAAAACCATTAGCCGCTTTGGCGCCAGTCGCGATTCGCGCCGGTTTCGGATAGTCTTTAAGACATTTTGCCATTGCCAATCGACGGTGCGTGCTGATAATTGTGCGGCGATCCAAATACCATTAGCCGCAACGTTGCCGGCCGCGGTTTTCGGATAGGTTTTAAGTACGGTTCGTGCCGCTCATTGAAGCGGCCAACCGTGCATTTGTGGCAAATGGTCTGTTCGGGCATGCAATTTCTTCACCTCCTGACGATCAAACGCGCGCCTAAGGCATTCGCTTGCTTTCTTTGCATTCTTGCCTGCTTGGCAACGCCGGCATTTGCGAGCCTAAGCAAAAAACCGTCGGACCAGACGCAATCGATTGCTGCCTCGGTCTGTCAGGTGTCAGGACATTGGTGCGAAACCGCAACTGACAAAACAGCATCGCAAATTCTCCGGTGGAATGCAAAACCCGAGTTTTTGTCTCGATCGCTAGTGGTGGTGCTGCATGTTCGTGGATTAGGCGCTGTGACTCACCCGGCGGGAAACCTGCATCGCGAGTTCTCCCAACCATCTCTGTTTGAAATGGGAATTGCGCTGCGACTTTGATGCCGCTTGTGCATGCGATTTCTCTCTTTTCATGCGTCACAGCCAATTCGTCGCCTTGCGTGATCAGCACTAAGTTGCTGCGTGTCTTGCTGACTCGCTTGTCTCTTTTTGTTCTTCATGCTTAAGACTGTTCTTGCAAGCGACGTTGGCGCGGTGACGAATCTTCACAATGATTCAACCTACCCGATCGAACTATGGCAATTCCCAGCAAACCTATCGCGTCCGTACCTAACACAACCTCAGTAACGTTCAAATCTCAACCCAACCCCACGGAAATTATCGACAAGCTCGAGCCAAAGCTTCAGCATGCACGTCAATTGATGGCCAAGGGGGACTACCAAAAAGCACTTACCACACTTCCGTCATCCAACCGCGACCTCGAAGTGAGAAACGTGTGCGCCGTTTGCCTGATGCGAATGAATCGCTTTGAAGAAGCGATCGACTTGCTTAGACCGGTGACTGTCAATTCGAGTATTCATAAAATGCGAGAAGATGTTCCGATTCACATTCGGATTAATTTTGCCACAGCACTCTACTTTGGTGGCAGACCGGCCGGCGGGTTGGAAGCGTTACAAGAAATTGGATGCGAGGATCACTCGGCGGTTAAACTTGTCCGCGAGCATGCACGCCATTGGGTCGCACAAATGTCGTTCATTCGAAGAATCGATTGGCGACTCAATGGAATCGCCCCGAAGAAACTTCCAGCGCCGCCCAGCCAATCGATAGGCATATGCGTTTGGGAGCTTGAGTAATCGCAGTCGGCCCCAATGCGAAAGCCGCAAGGGGATGCCTCGTCAACCATCCAACATCGTACCGCTAAACAATCTTGCGGCAGGTCAGAAGCGAAGTTGGGGCAAGCGGCTAGTGCGACCGTTGCCCCAACCGCTACTGTACTGATTGCCAAAGAACAGCAAACTATGACTGTTGGCTTTGCTGAGATTCCTCGGCGTCGATCATCGCGTCATACTCCTCCGAAGACATATTCGCTTCGGCCTCGGATACACCACTGACGGCGCTGTCGCAACCGCTCATTGAGACTACGACAAACATCAACAGACAAACCCGGATCAAATTCATAATATTTTTGTTTCCTTCTTGTGTAAAGCTTTAGTCCGCGACCTAATCATCGCCCAATATCATGGATTGAACCGTTTAAGCGATGTTGACTTTATGGATATGCAATGGACGTGCCTAGCGAAAACGTGCCTACCACTCTCCGATGGGCTCACCATCATTAATCAGCGACAATCGCCGCATGATCAAGTGATCGATGTTGTAAGTGATGGTTTTTACGGAACCGTCGCCCAGTACAAAGTTTGCCCCGCCAGGATGCGCCGCACCCCAGTACGGATGCCAATTGCCCCAACTGCGTCCGCCGGCGTCTGATACAGAGACCGTATTGGTGGGAGCCATCGTATCAGGCAGCGGCACCAAACCGTATTGCAACCCGGAGGCGTTAACCGCCGCGCCCCAGCGAATGCAGTCTTCATCCCATCCGCTATTGTTCCACCGTTCGTTATCACCACCATCAGCCCCGTGTCGACCGGTGTGCAACGCCTTCTCTCCCACCATTAATGTGTTCGAAAGACCATCCTTGACATCCGCTAACCGTCGCTTCACCAGATCGGTCTGGGCAAAGAAACCTTTCAAGCCGCCACTGCTTTGGTCGCGGGTATCACCAGTGCCACGTTCTCCACCACTGCCGCAATAATCCGCACGAAAGAAGCCACTTCCATACGCAGTGGGCGCACGTCGAGAAGGACAGTGATAACCAGCGACACCGGTTCGTGCGACAGCGTCTTGCGCGGTTCCATGCGTGGCCCCTTGGCCTACTTCCCACACCGCCGTTTGCTCCATGTAGGGCAGGATATGATACTTCCAACTCCATCCATGGACGTCCGAGGCGTTACAGCAAGAGGTAAGAGCGCTGCCGGTATGAGCGTCTCTGGCTCCCCCAGGAAACATGTTGCGGGTGTCGTGAAAATTGTGCAGCGCCAAGCCAATCTGCTTTAAGTGGTTGCTACACTGCATACGGCGTGCGGATTCGCGAGCGGCCTGTACGGCGGGCAGCAACAACCCAACCATTACTCCAATGATGGCGATCACTACCAATAACTCGACGAGGGTAAATCCTCGCGACCTTCGGGCAGTTCTCTGCGATCGCATTGCTGGCCGCAAACTCAAGATCGTCGTATTCAAAACAATTACTCCGAAAACTATACAAATTGGGAAAGGCCGGCCACCATTGTTTCAGGTAATCCGCTGCATCACGTTTACAGGTGGACGGCATGAATGCCCAAATCGCGAGGGTTCCTGATCTAGGACCACGTCTCTCGCAGGCAGGATTGGTTTTTACAGGCGGACTGTTAAGCAAGTATGAACCACTTGTTAATCTTAGTGTCTTTCTGCAACATCATCCGACTGGCGGTTTGACCGGACCCGAGTATTTCGGTCGCGTGAAATTTTCAGCTCGCAGTGAGTGACTGTCGATGCGCAGCGCTGCATCCAATGCGGCTTTTTTCTATCATGAAGTGCCGATCCGAAAAGCGTCTTGACGCTCTCCGGCGCGGCAAAAAAGCCAATGAAATCGACTCGCCTCCAAAGGGTCAGAATCGTTGGGATCTAGAACTTATGACGACTGCCAGCACAACTGGCCATGATTCACAAATGCGATATGACGATTCGCAGATAAGGACGAATCATTTCCAGCTTATCCGCACGCAAGCCGTCGATCGCTGGCGGCCAACCATTGACGATCCCTTGAATAAGGTCGCCGTACGATTCGACGATTTTGCAAATCCGTAGGGAGCTGCGTTTGGGACATTGAGTAGCGAGTCAAGCGGTTTTAAAAAGACCGAAGAAAATCAAAAACCCAGCAACTGACTCTGGGCAAAAAACACCACGCACCCGGCAGCGTACCCAATCAACGCCCAGGGTGCGACGCGTTTCAAATACCAGACAAAATCCATATGCTCGAGCCCCATCACAGCAACACCCGCAGCCGATCCGATAATTAAGCAACTGCCACCCGTACCGGCCGTGAATGCCAGCAGCATCCAAAACGGATGATTGATGGGCAGGTCGTACATCTCAATCCCAGCGGCCACCAGTGGCACGTTGTCAACGACCGCACTGAGCAAGCCGATGATGACAGCGACGTATTGACGATTGGGAACGGCCGAATCGAGCCAATGCGCCAGGTCGGCTAACGAACCGGTGGCGCTCAGCGAACCAACCGCCAATAGAATGCCGAGGAAAAATAAAACACTGGACATATCGATTCGATTCAAAACCGCTAAGACCCCGGTACTCGAACGCGTCACATCGTCCATCGTCCTGCCAATCACCTCTGACGCAATCCAAAGAACACTCAACGATAGAATCATTCCCATGAAGGGTGGCAAGTGGGTCCACGTTTTAAAAACAGGGACACTCAATAACCCCGCGAGCCCCAACGCCAAAACCGTCCACTGTTGCCAAGGCTGCACCCGTTCAGCCTTCTTTACCGGTTTCTCATGATGCGGTGGCAACGGCCCCCGCAGATAGAATGACAGGCCGACAAGCGGAACCAACAAACAGGCAATGCTAGGTAAGAACAATTGATGCATTACCTCAACAGGCCCGATACGATGCTTAATCCACAGCATTGTTGTCGTTACGTCGCCGATAACGGTCCATGCACCACCAGCATTGGCCGCAATCACCACCAGCCCCGAAAACATCAACCGATCACGTTTGTCTGGGACGATTTTCTTTAGCAGAGAAACCATGACAATCGACGATGTCAGGTTGTCCAGCACGGCAGACAAGAAGAATGACAACCATCCCGCGATCCATAGCAATTGGACTTTGTTCTTTGGATTGATCACTCGGGTGATCAATTGGAAACCTTCGTGAGCGTCGACCACTTCGACGATCATCATTGCGCCCATCAGAAAGAAGAGAATCCCGGCGACTTCGCCGGTCAACCGCAACAATTGCTCGTCGACCAGAAAGGCGTGTGCGACATCGGTGATCCCCTCTTGAGCAGACAATTCGCGAAATGAATCAGAAATCGTTTCGGGGCGAACCAGGTTGTCTGAATCCAGTGCGTAAAATGTCCAGCACAGGACACCAATCAACATTGCCGACGCGGCTTTGTTGATATGTAAACGGTGTTCTAAAGCGATCGCCAAGTAACCAGCGATGAACACAACAATGATTGCCGAAAGCATACAGAAAAAACCTAGGCCAGCGTCGATATGCGTTCGGAGGCGATCTTCGATCGCGTGCGCAAGAGAGGCACGCTAGAGGTCGCCCGCGAAATCCTTGCAACCGCCCGCGGCCACACGTGAATTTAGGGAAGGTGGGTCAAAACGGACACAATCCTAGCGTCGCGAAAATTGCCCGATAGCACCCGAGCCAGTTTCGCTGATAGCGGACCGAAAGGCGACCTTAAGGGCGGTCTATCGCAACTTTATCTGTCATGGCGTCTGTGGATCAGCGTACGGTTTAGGGAGTCCTGCGTGATGACCAATCTGGAAATTACCCATAAATCACAGTGAGTGCTTTCGCACCAGTAGACAATGACCATCCACCAACATTGCATGCAAGGGTCTGCGCCAGCAAAATCAGCAAGATTTTGGCGGCCAAAAGACTGGCGCACACCAGGCGACTGGCCAGTGGGCTCGTCGGGTTTGATCGCCCGCCGAACAGGGCCCCCAGAAGGTCGGACAGCCCATGCGAATGCCAGATGATAGATCATGCCCGGAATGCTGGCGAAAGGATTAAAGGGCTGCATCAGACCGAAGCAAAATCTTCGAGAAATTGTTTCACGATTTCTTTCACTGGCGGTGGCTGTGGCAGTCCCAACTTCATCGCACGCGAGCCGTCGATCGCTGTCGGCCAACCATTGACGATCCCTTGAATGCGGTCGTCGTATGCTTCGACGATTTTGCCAATCGTTAGGTCGTGTTCCGCAGCGACTTCGGCCAATACTTGCTCAGCCAATAGAGGTGTCACTTGATGGGCCGGCAAGCCGACTGCACGGTCGCCACCGAGTCGAGATTCGGGTAATTCATGCAACGCGATCAAAGAATCGATCACCGTGCGATAGCCCGTCATCGGATGCCGTTGGTCGCGTCGGATCGGAAGTGGGCAGTCGATACCGGCGAGCGGTTCACGAAACATGCCGCTGGCCCAACTCGATGCCGCAGCATTTGGCTTACCTGGACGCACGATTACAGTCGGCAAACGCACCGAACGCCCGTCAAAGAATCGTTTACGCGAGTAATCGTTGACCAACAATTCACAAATCGTCTTGGTCATTCCATAGGTGGTTCTCGGCAAGTGTTTAGATGAATCCGAAAAACAGTCTGCGATCACGTCACCACCAAAACACGCGATGCTGCTGGCGAAGACGACGCGAGGCAATTCATCGGTCGTGCGGGCTGCGGCGCGAGCGGCATCGAAAACGTTTCGTCCGCCGTCGAGATTGACTCGCATGGCGTCTTCGAAACGTAATTCGCATTCACCGCTGACCATTGACGCCAAATGAAAAATCGCGACATCAGCGTCGGTGCCCACGGCATCAAAGACGGCCTCACGATCGCTGATCTCACAAACCTTTCGCGTGACCCGAGGATCAACCGACAGGCTGGGAAACACGGCATCGAGCAGGACGATCGATTCGATGCGTTGGCGCTTACCCGATGGTGCAGTCAATTCGCCCTGCTTCAACAATGCCTCGCAAAGCATCGATCCAAGGAAACCTCCGCCACCTGTGATCACAACTTTCATAATGTTTTCCTCATAGTCGCGGATTGCTCCGCCAATCCGTAATGGGTCTTTGTCGCGGATCGCTCCGTCGATCCGTAATCGAATCGAATGCTCGCTCCGCGGGTGGGTGCTGAGCGACATGTCGACTACATTGTCGGTGACAACCACCAACCATTACAAGAATACACGAGGACTTTATGGCACCGCGACTTCAAGGGCATCGTATCGGCTTTGTCGGACTGGGGAATATGGGGGGACCCATGGCGCGGCATTTGTTTTCCGCCGGGGCCGACGTGATCGTTTGGAATCGAAATCCAAATCGTATCCAGGCTGCAGTCGACATCGGAATGCGAGCCGCTCAATCACCTGCGGCGCTGGCCACGGAAGTCGGACCAGGGATCATTTGCATCAATTTAACCGATACCGCGGTGGTCGAGTCGATCGTTTTTGGGGACGATGGTCTATCGAAGTCGCTTGATCCCGATGCCATGATCATCGACTTTGGAACCACAGGGGTGCCAGCGACGAAACGATTCGCGGAAACCATTTCCTGGGTCGATGCACCAGTCTCCGGCGGGCAGGTGGGGGCGGAAGCAGCGACGCTGTCGATCATGGTCGGTGGCGATGACGAAGCGGTCGCGCGGGCGTTGCCGATTCTCGAAACGGTCGGCAAACGCGTCACCCACTTGGGCCCGTCTGGATCGGGCCAGGTGACCAAACTGGCCAACCAAATGATCGTTGCACAAACGATCGATGCGGTTGCCCAAGCGTTGCGGTTGGTCGAACTGGCCGGAGTCGATGCGGCTAGTGCGCGACAAGCGATGCTGGGCGGATTCGCCGACAGCCGCATTCTGGATCTACACGGTGATCGGATTGTCCACAGAAACTTTGTCGCCGGTGGCCGCGCAGCGTTGCAGTTGAAAGATGTGCGGCTGATTTGTGAATTGGCACAATCGGTTGGGCTCGATTCGCCGACACTAGCCAATTCACTGGAACGCTGGATCGAACTGGTCGAACATCGCGGCCAAGGCGATCTCGATCATTCCGGGTTATTCACGCTGTACGAGTAGATCAGCTATGCATGACCCAGCCGCCGTCGATATTGATCGTTTGGCCGGTGATGTTACGTGCGTGATGCGATGCGAGATAAATCGCCATCGATGCAAACTCAGCCGGATCTTGCCATTGGCCCAGCGGCGAAACCTTCTTGATTTTTTCCGCAGCCCAAGTCTCATAATCAACCCGCTGCGGCTCGGGCAATCGCTGTTGCCCCCATTGCCATACCGACCGATTTAAATCGGTTTTGACCATGCCTGGGGCGATCGCGTTGGCACGCACTCCATGGGGCGCAAGATCCTTGGCCACACATTGCATGAAGTTGATCAGACCAGCTTTGGATGCGCTATAGGGCGGGTCGGTTTGTGAACCGATCTGTCCCGCGACGGAAGTGAAAAACAAGAATGATCCGCTGCCGCGTTTGGCCATGTGAGGCGCTAATGCATGAGCCACCTGTGCGGCGCCGATCAGGTTGACGTTTAACACTCGCGCCCAGGCATCGGGTGAAACATTCCAAAATGGGAACCCGAAGGAACCTGAGCCGATACCGACACAAAAAACGACATGATCGACCGCCACTGCCTTGTCAGCAAAGGCTTTCAGGTCGCTGGATGAAGTCACATCACCAGCGAAAAACGCATAATCCATCGGTGACGATGTTGAGTCCGGGGGAGTCAAGTCAAATCCCAAGACACAGCATTGTTCTTCATGAAAGATATCTGCAATTGCGCGGCCAATTCCACGAGCAGCACCGAATACGGCGACGGTCTGGCCTTGAAGATTCATTTGCATTGACATGATGCCGATAAGGTGAAAATGGGTCCGACCGTTTCTGAAAACAGAGTCTAAGGCTTTGCAAATGGCCCGGTGTGCCCATCGGTTTTGTATGCACCTTCGCCGCCTTGCTCGCACCCAGAGGTCCACCGCATCCACACCCGGCGGTAAGGAAACAATCCATGGTAGTCCAGTCCCCAAACTCCTTCACTGCAGTATCGGCTTCGGCCACCCCATGCTGCACCGCCACCAACGTAGCCGGCCGAATACTTGGGAGTGATGGACAGCTTGGCCCAAGAGGCGACGCAGTGTGGGTTTCCTGCACGCTCGCAATCCGAAATGGTGTATCGATAAGGAGGGCAGTCGCCACGATCGATATCACCGGGCATTTGTCGATGAGGTTTTCGTGGTCGGCCAGGGGCGTAAGAAACCGCAGAGCCCGAACAACCCGGCCCCAATGAGTCGTAAACTTGGGGTGAAACTTCATCAGGTTGCTCGGTGGCTTGCTGCCAATCGCCGTCAACCGAATCGCCGTAATACGCGAGCTCCCATGCATCATAGCCGGGCGACGGCACACCTGCTTTTGAACCAACCCGCTTGCCGCTGGCATCATCATCCGCCATGACTTGCGAGATGCTGATCGAAAGTACCATTATAACCGTTGTCCGCAACATGCCCGGCGCATCGACGAAACGCAAGGTTGACGAGACGCGCATAGGGCACATTTAGGTTGACTGGTTTGAAACACGTGACGATTCTTCGTCGTCACCGATTCAATACGTATCGTCGTTGCATGTTACGCAAAACGAAAGAAGTGAATCGACGTGATTCATTCGCCTTATTTTACCTAGCTTGCGGGGATGCATTTTCGACCAATCGACACGACCTGCGATCTTATCAATCGCTCAATCACACCAAAGGATTTCGATTAAATTTTTGAAATGGCAGACGAACATCTCCGACGATGAATTGATCGACCCTGTTAGCAGTCGGTGGTTCGAAACCTTGTTGGCTCGCGACAGTCACGACATCGTCTTGGTCAACCCCGTCGCCGCTGACACCGAGTCCTCCGCCGAGGACTTTGCCACCGCCTGAGGAGACATAAACGGGCGTGCTGCCAGGAAAGAAGACAATTCCGTTTTGATTGGCTAAAGGTTGGGATACGTTTAGACCTTGCAGTGTGACTTCGTGATCGCCCTGATCGCGAAAGTTTCGACTTCGTACAAACGCGTCGTAAAACATGGGACTGGAGTGGTTGGGGTCCGCATAGATCTCGAACGCTAGCGGATTGTTGTTGATCACGTTTTCGGCTGTGTACGGATTAATGCCTGGCAAGCGGAGTCCACTGAACGGGCCAACCAAACTGCAAATCGTCGGCTGTTGGTCGCAAAGTGGGGTTGCCGGTTGCAGAGCAGCGGTCGATCGCGGCAATTCGACGCCCGTCGGAAACCTCGGGCCGGCCAAAAATCGGAAAGTTCGATTGGTAAGTGCCGTTCCTGGAGCAAGCGTGTCACCAGATTGACCGAAAGCCGTACTAACAGGCCCAAAGATTCCATCGTCATTGAAGTCGACGCGATCCGCTGCCACTAAAGCGTTTGCATCCGCGTAGTACGCAGTATTGCGAGCCTTGGCCACCGCGACATCGATCGAAAAAATCGTCGCGTCGGGCATGCGGTAGAGCCCCAGAACATTCCCGTGTGTGTCGGCAACGGCCAAAACCATCCGCGTCGTCGCTCCGGGCCGGAGATCGGCTTTGAGCCGGATTGCGGCGCGGGTTGCATTGGCCTGCTGAACACCAGCATCGATCATCAGTTGAACGTCCTGAGCCGTCAGACCGCCGGGAATTGCAGAGTCTTGGGGGGCGACCAGCCAGCCATGCGGAACGGGCGTGCCAGCAAGATGCAAATCACCGCCGGGATTGACTTTCACATCGTTGCCGCTGGATGCCGGATTGGCTGCGATCAGCGATCGACCAAACGCGAGCAAGCGATCAATCCCGGGAACGGGAAATTGGGGGCTAGGCGTTGGCCCAAGGATTTCGAGTGTAATCCCCACCAGGTCGATTCGACCATTCAACGCGATGAAGTTTGGCAACGGCGGCAATTTCGCATTCAGGTCTGAAACATTGCGAATAAACTCCGGACGACCTTCAATTCCACCGCCAGCCGATGCGGCAACCGCCATGAACTCGGCTTCGAGCACCTTATTGGCATTGGTTCGCTCTCTTTCGCTCTGTGCTACTCCGCCGCGTTGGGATGCATGAACAAACCCCTGTTCGTGCGTCGCAAATCCATCTTCACCTGGGAAGAAAACGCCGATTCCACCGACTAAGTTGAACTTACTTTCACCGCCGAGCAAAAAAGTCTTATATAAGGGAACACCGCCGGGCAGGGTCGCGACACCCCTAGATTGCGACCGTAATGAAGTCGCAGTGATCACACCATAAGACTCGGGCCACACCCCCATAAAGGACTTCGCATTATCGGGAATCGCCCCTTCAACCGCATTGAATCGTTTTGCAAGTGTGAAATCATCCGCTGTTTGAAGCACTCCATCGGCGCCGGCATGAACTCGGCTGTCGCGACTTTGCCGCTCGATCCCCAGCAAATCGACCTGGGGTGTGAACGGAATTTCAGGCGGGAATTGACCGCCAACGCCAATCGGAGCGACAAAGCCAGGGCCACGGAAACGTGCATCTGTGTGGACCGGCGACGACTCGACCTCGCGTTGGGTGACGGTCGATTGGCTGATGAATCGAACCGTGCGGCTGGTCAAGGGTGCCGCATTGCTGCTGAAGAATGCCGCTGTGCGCGCTTTTGCAACTGCCCCATCAATCGCAAACGCTAGCTTGTCCGCATTCCCCTGAAGTTCCGCCGCAACATCGGCTTCCACTCGGACCCCCAAAATCCGGCCGGCACGATCGACGACGGCAATGATTGCGTCGCGCGAGGGGGTCGCCGCAGAAGCTCGGTCCAATAATATTTCCACCTCTGCAGCGGTCATCTGACTATCCGCAGAAATCATCAAACCATCCGCCGTTAGATCAAGTTCATCAAATACGGCGGGAAACAGCGAAAGGTCTGCCGGCGGTGTTGGGCTTTGCAGCGGTTGCATCATCCCTTCGGCGGCCATCAATTCGGACCCTGCTATGGCGCTCAAAAAATTGAGAACACCAAGGGCATCTTGCGCCGTCACGTCGCCATCTTTATCGACGTCAAGAAACGGAGCAAATGGAGGTCGTTCGTCGCGCGCATCGATCGAGGATGTACGGGCGTTTCCCAACGAGGTGAGTACCACCAAAGCATCCAACGGCGTAGCCGTTGAGTCGCCATTGACATCGGCTGGCAATAACTCGTTGTGCCAACTCGCCAAAAGCCGACGGTTTTCGAGTGTTTCGACCCGTAAAGGACGCTTACGCCAATAACTCATTCGTTTAACCCACGTCCGACGATGCTGTGCGATTGTGGTGGATGGGCCCGTTTAAAACAGATCAACCTTTGTCCACGCTGGCTGTAGAATACTTAGATACTAACTGGAGGATGCTTAAGAAAAATTCAATTGTCAATCATTAAAGCCGAAAGATCGGCTTAACCCCCAGGATCATTGCGACCGATACGACCCTCACAGAGAGATTGGGGATCTAGCGTCTTAGGCGCACTTTCAGTGACCCGGGACACATTTAGCGTCTGCACGTCGCCATGACCGCATTTTCGAAAAATCTCACCGATCGATCGCCCGCTTCCCCAGCAATGTGGTTCGTACTGATTTCTTCCCTTGTGGCGTTATTGCCAAACAACGCCTTCGCAACAGAAACGTTTACCCTGTCGGACCAGCCACCCGATGCCCAATCTGTTACCGACCCGGCACGTCGCTCGGCCGAGTTCGATCCGTTCATTACTGAACCAGTTGACACTCCGCCACTGAGCGATTCGTTTTCTAGCGGTCAAGATGGTCTGGTACGTCCCCCGGTTCTTCGTCTGACCACCGATGACCCGCTTAGGTTGCCACCGGCAGAAGAGTCATTCGACGCCACCAATCCGTTGTTGGTATATCCACGCATGGCACCGCTCGGATTTTCCGGGCCATCGGGTGTGATGCCGACCGAGCGGCAATCGAGCAGCCATTTCGTGCCTACAGAAGACCGCTGGCGACAGGGTATGCCAGGCCAGGACCGATACGGCAAAGGGCACCCCCTGTTGGATGATTATCCAGGCGTTAAAGGTGCGTGGTGGGATCCCTATAACCAAAACGTACTTAAAGGCGATTATCCGATTTTTGGCCAGCACACGTTCTTAAAGCTGACTGGCAAAAGCTTAAACCTATTCGAAGGGATTCAAACTCCGACCCCGACGACGCCGTTCGAAGCGACTCGCAATCCTGGTGCAACCGGATTCTTCGGCGACCCGGATCAATTCCTGATGCTGTCATTCAATTCGCTAGCACTCGATCTATTTCATGGCAACGCCGCTTTCAAACAGGAAGATTGGCGGGTTCACCTTGAACTGAACTACAACATGAACTACCTGGGCGTCAATGAACTTGGCGTTGTTGGTCCCGACGTACGTGATGGGACGTCGCGATATCGACAATACATCACGCCGGAACAATGGTATCTCGAAACCAAGTTAATGGACACAAGTCCTTACTATGACTTTGTGTCCACACGCCTGGGCAGCCAACCGTTCAACAGCGACTTTCGTGGTTTGATCTTCAACGATGTCAACCGCGGCGTACGGCTTTTCGGCACTCGCCACGCCAACCGCGACCAGTACAATGTGATGTGGTTTGACCAAACCGAAAAAGACACCAACAGTACACTCAATCGCTTGACGGAGGATCGCGGCCAGAACACGTGGATCTTCAATTACTATCGACAAGATTTCCTCGTTCCCGGTCATGACGCGACAGTCTCGTTTCATGCCAATCGAGACGAAGCGGACTTTGAAATCGACAAGAACGGGTTCCTGGCACGGCCCGACGGCGTTGGCGTCTTTCAACCCCACGAAGTGAACTCGTATTACATCGGTGGTGCAACCAATGGCCACATCGAACGATTCAATGTCAGCTCGGCATTGTATCACGTTTTTGGAGACGACAGCTTAAATCCTCTAGCTGGTCGGTCACAGAAAATCGACGCCTGGTTGGCCGCATTCGAACTTTCATACGATCGCGACTGGGTACGTTTTCGAACGTCTTACTTGTATGCATCAGGGGACGACAATCCAGACGATAGTCGTGCAACAGGCTTTGATGCGATTTTCCCCGACCCCAATTTTGCCGGCGCGGAGTTCAGCTACTTCGGACGCCAAGCGATCCGGCTGTTCGGTGTCGAGTTGACAAATCGATTATCGTTGACACCCAGCATGCGCAGCAGCAAGTTTCAAGGCCAAACAAACTTCGTCAATCCTGGCTTGCACTTGTTCAATTTGGGGATGGATGCCGACATCACACCAAGACTAAAGCTGATTCACAATACAAACTTTCTGTGGTTCGATAAAACCCAACCGCTGGAAACCTATCTGTTCGCGGATGAAATCCGTGATTTCATCGGCACCGATATCAGCCTAGGTGCGGAATACCGACCGTTGCTAAACAACAACATCTTATTCCTAGGTGGTCTTGCGACGCTGATCAGTGGCGACGGATTCAAAGACCTCTATCAACGATTCGATGGAAAAACCCAAAACCACGTCGCCGGTTTCGTCGAAGTGGTATTGGAGTTTTAAACGTCCACCACGACCACATGCATCCAGATCGTGGTCCAAAAAATGTCGCTGGCGATTTCAGCTGCTGCGTCGAAGGAGATGGTTTCGTCAATCTCACTGGCCCATGAGTGAGCAATCGCCATGAGTGAGCAATCCAAGTGCCGTTCGTTCAAACAGAGTTTAAAGATTGAACGGTCGTTCCAAATCAGGTTCACTAGGCGTTGGTGAAGGTGCATCCGGTAAGGGTTCGGGCGTATCCGTTTGCGGCAGGGCGAGTGCGAGCAGACGCAGATGGCGAGCGTCCCAGAGCATCAATTGACCGTTGTCGCCGCCCGTTACAAGCAGGCGGCCGCTTGGGTCCCATGAAACCAACGAAAGTGCATCTTGGGAATCCGGTCGAAACGCAAAGAATGATCCGCTGGGATTGCCAAACAGCGGACGGACCGTTGCCCAGCCATCCCACGAAACGCTCGCTAACCACAAACCGTCTGGTGATATTGCCGCCGCCGTAACGGTGTCACGGTGTCCAGGCAGAATCGCGACATTTCCTGAACCACCTCGTTTCACAGTCAGTTGGCCACTTTCGCCACCACTGACGACACAAATCCCGTCCGATAACATCGCGGCGTCAAACGTGATGACAGGGCTGTTGATGACTACGCTCTTTCGCTCAATCAATTCGCGTGTCGAAAGCGAGTAGTAGCTGATCTCACCTGCGCCACCACTTGAGACAGCGATACTGCCTGTCGCATCACTATCAACCAATCGAAAATCTCGCACATCGGTCCCAGGCGTCGAAAGCGGTGAGACCATTGGCTTGTCGCCTGAGAGCAGAAAGCTTTCTAAGTCTTTCCAAGCAATCGTCAACAATTGCCCTTCGGCATCGGTCGCAAGCAACACTTCCCCAAATCGATCGAAATCGCCGCGAACGATTTCTCGAGTAATAGGAAACGATTTGATCGATGGCGTTATCCCTTCGGGCCAGTCCGGAACCGATTCCACAACATGGACAATGGCATCGCTTCCCGCCACGATCAAATAATTTTTAGTCGGGTGCCAAATGATCGCGGTGACATCCGCATCGCCGATTGAAAACTTAATTCTTGGCTGTGACTCGCGTCGAGTCGTCGGCCAAATCTGCACTTGGCCATCAAACCCACCGCTTGCGCCCCAGGTTGCATCTGGCGAGATCGCAAGGGCAGAAGGATAGGGACGGTGGTCGAATATCGTAACTGTCGGTGGCTTAGACAGATCGACTATCGCGTCGACTGAATCGGAACTGAACCGGGTCTGATAGCCGCTTAAGAGTATGGATTCAATGGATGCTAATTCATATGAAACGAGCGATGGCTGG
Organism: Planctomycetaceae bacterium; assembly: GCA_003506095.1. Lineage (GTDB taxonomy): Bacteria > Planctomycetota > Planctomycetia > Pirellulales > Pirellulaceae > UBA6163. Next base: position 18,108 of record DNWZ01000302.1, read on the forward strand.
AGCGATCGCGTGATCAGCATTGATGCCTCATTTGGGCGTTTGGCACCGAGAGCCGAAATCCAACTGACTTGTTGGAGTTCCTTTTCATGGCCCTGCAGGTCAATCGGCTTCGGTATCCCCACCTCTGGATAACTCGCAAGTAAATCCTTAAAGAGCTGGACGGATGCCGCTGAGTCACCCAGCGATTCATTTAACAATTGATCCCATTTCGTTATATCTAAAAGTTCGACGGAAACTTCCACAGGAGGTATCGGCGAGGGAGGGGGGGGAACTGGTTTCTCAGACGGTTGGAATAGCGTCCAAATCAAAAATAAGATCAACACAGCGCTCGCGATGCCAACCCATTTCTTCCAGGGTGATTGATTGGATGGTGGCGGAGGCTGCAGTACGGTCTCGACGGGAACTCGAAACGTGTCGCGAAGCGCCTCCACCATCGCAGAGTTAGACTCAAAGCGTTCTTCCCACTTGAAGTGGGTCGCGCGGCGCAGGATAGCCCTTTCCGCTTCGGGAACGTCCTCGAACGTCAACTTCCCATGAAGGTGCTCGATGATGATTTCGCCGGTCGATTTCCCCGTCAGCGGTAACTTGCCTGTACGCAATTGGTAATAGGTAACGGCAAGCGAATACTGGTCACTATTGCGTGATGTCTTTCCATTGATCGCTTCAGGAGGCAGGTAAGCGGGCGTGCCCGCGACTGAAGACATAGTTGCCTGGTCTTGTGCCATGATTCGGGCCAGACCAAAATCACATACAACGGCCGAACCGCCTATCAATACGATGTTTGCCGGTTTGACATCACAGTGTTGCAGCGAGCCGCCACCGGTATTCAGATCGGGTGAGAAATTGAGGTAGTCGAGTCCTCTTGCGGATTCCTCGATCAAACGAAGCAGTTCTTTGGGGGGAATTCCCGTGTGACCTTGTTCATGGCACTCGGCCAATCGTTGTAGTAGGTTCTTGCCGCCGAGCTGCATCGACACGACCATCCACCGCGCCTCAAGCCGTCCGCTATGCTTTGACATCCAGTCCGGCTCTTGCGATTCGGCAACAATCTGAGCGGTTTCTATCAAATCTTGCGTGACATCGGGTTGGATAGTTTGAGCTTGGTTTCCTTCGACCGATTCGGCCAGAGCCTTGCCGTCGTTGCCCAGCAACCAGATTGCCAAGATCGGCATCAGGTTGGGATGGCCGATGCGTTTTACCCGCTGAATCCCTTCGTATTCTTTCTCCCATTGGCCACCGGCGAGATCAATGAACTTGACCGCTTGGTAGGTACCGCCGGGTGCCGTCGATTTCCAGACTTGACCAAATTGTCCCTTGCCAAGAAAACTTTCCAGCCGATAGCCCGGTGCAAACTCGAAACCCCGTTTGAACATCGGCATATCCCATTGAACGCAATCGCGCACGCAACTTCTGAAATCGTGTAGACCAATTCACGAAGTATATCATGCCGGCGCACGATGCGTATGGGATTACGGATTGGGGCTGCTGCGCTGAAGTACCTGCGGTGCAACGTTGTAGATTTTCGGATCGAAAATGTCGTCCGAGGTAGTGTACGTCGACCCGTCAGGTCGGCGGAACATGCGTCCAACTTCTTGAGGGTTCAGTGGTCGTGCGCCGACACGGCCGAATACAGCAATTTGATTGCCCGATTCATCCACCGCTCGGTCGCGATCCATTCCGCGGCTGATTGCCAAGGCATGCCCATTTTTTGGTATCGGGTATGTGGCAACTAACCTGGGTGCCGGACGTGGCGAAAAACCGTCGTTACCCACAACTTCGGGACTGGTCAACTGAATCACCCGCAATCCGTTCTTCCCGTCTGCGACATAAGCAAACAGACTAACATTGGTGATACCCAGTTGAACGTCGTGCGCATCACAAATCGTGCCGCCCGCGTCGTAGTACTGATCGACAAACGCAGCCTCTGGTCGGGTTATATTTAAGATTGCCAGCCCATGCTTGCCCGATGCTACATAGGCGTACGTTCTTGCTAGATAGATCCCGTGAGCGTCTTCCATTTCAACATGATGGACGTGATGGGGGTGAGCGGGATCCGAAATGTCCAGGATCGTTACTCCATGTTCGTCGGTGACAAACGCATAACGAAATTGGCTGGTTACAGCGTGTGCATGGTGCAAAACAGGCTCGCCCACGACACTGGTCACTTGCGGTTTAAGTGGATCGGACAAGTTGACCGTAACAAGGCCCGCGTCGCAGCAAATGTAGGCATAGGTTCCGTGGAAATGGA
>DNWZ01000224.1 GCA_003506095.1 Planctomycetaceae bacterium
CAGAGTCAACCGACACGGAAAAGGACGAAAATAGAAAGAATGATGGGGATTCTTCCGTCGGCGAGTCTGACGATACCGACATCGCCGCCCGCACAGAAAACCGTGTGCCTTGGCTTGCTGAGCTGCTTTCAACTTATCCTGGTTCCCCGCGAGGTGGCATTGAAACACGCGGTTTATACTCTGCGTTCGCGCATTAAACCTATGTAGAGACGACGCTGGAAGCGAGCTTGCTCGAGGAAATCAGAAGCCGCAAAGTGCAACTAGTGATTCTTTGTGGAAATGCTGGGGACGGCAAGACTGCGTTCCTACAGCACCTTGCACTCAGCTTGAATCTAGGGCGACAGAACTCGGCTGAGCGAGTCGCGACCGGCAGTGCGTTTGGTTTGTCAGTAAAGATCAATCTTGACGGTGCCGCGTCGTTCAAAAACAAGACCGCTGATGAGCTATTGAATGATCTATTTGAACCGTTCCAACAAGGGGCGTCTGAAAAGCCTCGCATTCACTTGGTTGCAGTCAACGACGGACGATTGTTGCTATGGGCCGAAGACTACGAAGCGAAACACGGCGATACACCGTTGACCAATTGGGTGATTGAAACTTTGATTGGAGAAGACGCGCCCGATGTACCGATGAGTCACATCCGCTTGGTGAATTTGAACGAACGATCTTTGGTCGGCGACGCACGCGAGTTGCCCATCTCCGAAGAATCAAAGACGTCATGGAGGCCATCGACGGAGTTCTTTAATTCCCTTCTAGATCGAATGCTCGGTGGTGAACAGACCAGCAAAGTTTGGGAACCTTGCAGGTCGTGTTCTGCAGCACCGCGCTGCACTGCGTTCAATTCTGTGCGGGCCCTTACAGGCAGTGGCGTTGATGATCTGGATGTCGCCGTCAATATCCGTAATCAGCTTGCCGAGGCGTTACAAGCCGTGCACCAGCGGGGACAAGTTCACATCACGACGCGAGAATTACGTGGCGCATTGAGCTACATCTTTTTCGGCGTTCACTACTGCGACGACTTGCACTCGCAGCCTGACTTGCAGCCAATTCACTATTGGGATCGTGCCTTTGCGGCTGATTCACCGATGCGGCAAGGCGAATTGCTTTCAGAACTGCAACGGCTCGATCCTGCGTATGGCTCCAACCCCACTGTCGATCGATATCTTCGCAGTCATGATCCGGTCGTTGCTCCACAAAACCCGTCAAAGTTCACCAGCGAGAAATCATTGATCTCAAAACGGCGACGCGCCTACTTTGAATGGCTTGAGTCGCAAGCTAAGCAGATCACTCATGAACCACATCCCGTGTCGCTGTTTCAGAGTGAGAGTTTACGGCGGTTTCGCGAAGTGGCAATACTGTCGGAAGAAGAAAGGCGGACGCTGATCAAACGACTTTGTTATGGAATTTCACGACTTGAGCAATTGCCTCATCGAGTCCTTCGTCGCGAGGGTGTAGTGCCGTTGAAAGTGATGCCGCGAACGCCCGTCGAAACAACGTTTTGGGTCGAAAAACCGCTGGAACGTTTTCAATTGGAGCTGGACGAAACCGGCAAGAGCGGCGGCGTGGAATGGTTAGCCAACGGAGTCGTACTACGTTACAGCTACCGCAAAGACGGCCGACAGGAGGAACTGCGATTGAGTAGCGATTTATTCGGTCTGTTGCTGGAGTTAGCGGACGGATATCAGATTATGGATGCGGCAAACGACGAGATATTCACGAATCTCTCGATTTTCACTCAGCGATTGGCTCAAGAGGACGAGCGCGAAGTGTTCGCTTGGAACCCCAGCAAACCCAGCGAAGTATTCAGGCTGGGTATTCGCATGAGCGAAGGAATACAACAAATGTTCTTCGAGTCTTGTGAAAGCAACGAATCATTTATTGGGGAATACAATGTCAGAAAAGCTTGAGAAAGAGGTCCTGAGCGAAGTGTTGACGCCAGCGATGGTCAACGAAATTTGGTCTGCTAACTACACTGAAGCACTGCCGTTTTCCCATCAAAACTTTTCGGTTGGTGCGTTGCTTCCTGCTGTTTTTTACATGTTCCGACGGGGACACCGTCGTGGGCAAGGTACATTTGGTGAAGTTTTTCAACCCTTGGCTTTTGAGACCGATGCGATTCAGGGAAACCGAAAAATAGCGCCAACGGTGTCGTCTGTCGCTCGCGTATTGTCTGCAGATCAATCGCGGTTCTCAGGGTTTGATTCAAGCATAGCAAAGAATATTCTCGCCGACTTTTTACTCACGCATTGTCTAGAAAACTTACGGCATGAGCCTGGTCGTCAAAAGCCGGTTGTACGAGCGTTTCCCACACATTACCAATCCGCATGGATAGACCTTCCAAAGCGAGTGGGTGATTTGCGACTCGTCCCTGAAGCTTTGGTCGCGTTGCTTGTAGACCAGAAGGAGGGCGAGGTAGTTGAGCCTGATAAAAAGCAGAAGAACTTTTTTCGTGTTGGCGATGATTTTACCGGTAACATTTTACTTTCTGTATTCGGTAGCGGCATGAGTGCGAGAGAACTCAAATCTGATCTAGTCGATGATTTCGATGAGACAACCGAGCTGGCATTGGACCAATTAGTTACCGTCCGAGTTGCTCGCTCGTGTCGTCAGCCGATCAAAGCGCAGCAGGCTCAGTCTAGAAGGGTAAGAAGCGAAGGTCGCGGCACGAGTCAAATTGCAAATCAACACTCGATCAACAAGGGTGCAACACGAACTTTCAGAGAGGACATACGTATTTTTCTTCAGGCGTTTGGTTCATCGGTCCCACGTCAGTCTCTAACGCAGATGCTTGAGTCGTGTCTCGGGCTCGGGCTTTCAAACGTAATGTTTTCAACGGCCGCGAGTCTGTTTCATTGGGAATCAACGGGCGAAATCCCGCAAAAGGAGTCACCCTGGCCACTGATGGTTGACTGCTCGGGAAGTTCTGATCATCAACTTAGGCGACTTTCAGAAGAGTCGATGGATGACGCGATCCGCAGAATTCATCGGCTCCCGGTGATAATGATGGCTCTTCGCATACTTGAATGGCACGCGAGGCATGAAATTCGAGAAATGCCGCCCAAACGCCCGGATGCAACTAGTCGAATCAATCTGCTGGGTGACATTCTTTTTGAGCGACATGAAGATTCAAAAATGCTCTTACGAGATGTCCGGAGAAACTGCATGACGTTGTCCGAAAAATTCAGAGATGAAGAACTTGGTGAGATGTATCGCAACGTTTTAGAAGACGAGGTTTCTATTCCAAGTCCAGTGTGGCGACTTGCCGAAGTAGTCGTGCAAATGATGGGAGACAAAATTCAGATTGCTCACGTTTTAGCGTGTTTTAACTCCTGCTTGATGACGGGCAGTGCAAATGGACTAGCGATGGAACGCAGAGTTACCTACCAAACTATGCGTAACGGGCGGAAAACGGGAGTGATGAAATCCGTTGTCCTCACTGACACGATGCTCGACTTCCTTGTTCATCGTCACTTGCGGAAACCAGGCAAAAATGGCAACACGAAACCGAACTCTATCTCATTCAATGACTTTGTGACGCTGTTGCGGGAGCGTTATGGATTGCTGATTGACCAAGCGCCGCCGGGACAGACAATCTCGCGCGAATTACTGCAACGTAATCGACGGTTTCTTGAACGGCGGCTTCGCAGCCTCGGGTTGCTGATGGGAGTCAATGATGCTGAGTCAATGAAACGACTGCGGCCACGATTTAATGCACACGATTGCGAGGGAGGTCTAGACCATGACAACAGCAACTGAAACGGTGATGCCGCTGACGAGTGAGCTAGTTTCGTTTCTCAACGATGTTTTTTCGGCGCTGGTCGGCAATCCAACGGCTGGAAATGTCAATTTCTGCCGGTGCCTTTCACCGGCGATCGTTGAAGCTCTAGCAGAAAATCCGCAATTTTCTCCCGACGGTTGGGATGTGCGTGCGGTCGTGCAAGAGAAGGATGATGCGAGGCGATTTATTACGTCTGACCATGCAGTGGAGATTCGGGAAGACAAAGGTCAAGCAATCCTGCTGTTGGTAGACGTGTTGCGGGCGGGTGCTGGGATGGATGGTATTTACAGTGCCTCGCGCGAACTGACAGAGGACATGATCTTCATTCAAACGAAGAAGTTAACCCGCACTCAGATCGGTCGCGAACTTTTTGATAAGGCCGAACTAGCGGTCAAACAAGTTCGCTACATCGGCGAACGCAAATCGTTGTCGAAGTGGCAACAGATTCAGTTCTACGCTTCGTTGTGTGCCAATCCCAACGAGTTCGGTCGCTCGATCGCGCTTTTGGGGCTGTGGCCAATTCAAGGTGATGCGGAATCAATCCTTGAGCGTGATTTACAAGTCGCAGCACGTATCGTTGATCGTTTGTTCTTGGGATCGGGAACTGCTCGAACTCCAGCAGAACGAGTCGAATCGTTGCTGCTCAAAGACGAGACGCCAGCGCAGGAGGTAGGACTCCAGCAGATCGTTCGCGAAGCTGCACGCCGTCCATTGGCCGAAGTTATCTCGCAAGTTGTATCGAATTCGGCCTTATGGCTCGGCGAGATACGCCCCGAGTTTCTCAGTCAACAGCTTCACAAGGTAAAGATTCGCTCGTGGCGAAATACAAAAGACGTTATCGGTAAGTGGTCGGGTTTGATCGAGGGAACCCCGCCCCAGTTTTTGCTGTCGAGCGACAAGGTTTCCAAGCTGGAAGTTCGCTTTGAGACTGAGCCGGAGGAACTGCCCAAGGGAAGTGTCGAATATCGCGTCAGTGTGATGGCAGGCGAGGATGAATTGGCCTATCGCGATGTTTCTCATGCTATACGCAAGGGTTCTCAGTACCAAACCGTGAAGCTAACGACCGAAGATTTTGAGGGGATTGCGGAGGACTCACAGTTCGAAGCGCGTGTTGTGGTGACTGTCATTGGTGTGTCGGACGAAGACGTTTACGGTGATGCAGAAAATGAATCGGAAGAGTTCATTATCCGCTACGGAGAAGCGACAAGCGAAACTACATCGAACACGACAAAGTTTGAACGCTGCATGATGGACGGTGCTGTCCACATTTCCGATGGCGAGCAGTTTGACAAAGACGTGGTGGATGCTAGTTGTTTCGAGATCAATTCGGCAAAGGATTACGTTGCCTTCAGGTCGTCGACATCGAAGAAAAGCTTCAAAGTCAAGCGACCTGCACTTATCGATGTGATCGAGCGAATGCAGCTTGAACAAACGAATTTGGGTCGCTGGTCAGTTCGAGTTCGCGAAGATGGCCAGCGGGTCGCAGAGCCGTTATTTCATCCGTTCAATAGTGGCGATACGCCAGCCGCAGATTGGGATCGTGCGATCAAGTCGGCGGCAGCACTACAGAAAGAACTCGCAGGGCGAGGCGGGTTTTGGGGAAGTATCTACGGTGGCAATATCCGTAAAGCCGACGATTACGTAAATGCGTGGCTGACGGTTCTGGACCGCGGACCAGCGGAAGTTGCGTTGACCGATACGGTGGAGGTGCAATCACTTGCAGGTCAAACGATTGGCCTGATCGTGCTCCCCAGCCATCCGATGCGAGTTGCTTGGCATGTTGCTTACGATCAGCTTGTGCGACACTTGCGTTTTGAAAGTACGCTGTCGCCTTTACGAATTCGCGAGGCAGTGAGCGGTCTGCAAGCTTCGCATTTCCCTTCAATCTTGCCTGGGCTGACTCCGGGAGAAAACTTTGTCTACGCGGATACGTTGTCGTTTTTTGCAACGGCTATGGTGCGGGATCAAGACACAGAACCTAAATCGGCGGTGGCAATGTTGATGCGCTCTCTGGGGCTGAACGAACATGATCCCGGTGTCAGTTCGATGGGAGTGCAAGTGAGCGAGTCGCTGGCTCGGGAAGTGTCTCGCTACATCCAGTTTCATGATTTGAGCCAGTCATCGAGCGGTGCAGTGTTGCTTCATGCGTTACGCCCCGGTGATGGATGCACGGTGGCGAGAGCGTTAGGAACGGCTCTCAAGGCGACGGACAATCCTGAGGACGGTCCGCTGCCCGTGCGCTTTAACCTTGAAATGTTCCCGGCGGAACCGAACTCCGATATCACAGGGAATTTTCTAGTCGATATGGTTGAGAGGCATCGCACGGGTGCGTCTGGAATTTCTGACCGTGATCGTTGGATGCTCGAGAGTCAATCGAGCAGCGGTGGAGTGACTTTACCACGACTCCGCTGGGCAAAAAAGAATACACCGTTGCCGCAATCGTCCGCTCACATCGCGATTGCCTTTGACAGCTTCGATACTCGTGTTGATTTTGTCTCGATCGATGAGCTTCCGCCGTCGGCTCCGCTGCATGTGTATGGTTTGGTCGCGAATATACAACGTTCGTTTTCGTTTCAACCGTCGGCTGAGTGGCTGAGTTGGATACCGCCGGACGCGGACGGAGAGAAACACCCAGCAGGCCGAGCAATCTCGGAGCGGCTAGTAAAGTTAAATAAGTCGCTCATGCGATGTGTTTGCCGATTCTCTCGAAAAGGGGATGACGTTTGGCCAGTGTTGCGGACAAGCCTGACCGCAGAGCAACAGGAAATGCTGCGTATCGTGCATCAATTATCGGATTGGGTGATCACGATTGATCGTAATGCGGGAATCGAGTTTTTCGATGCTCCCAAAGATGAACCGACGATTTACGAAACGTATGTTATTGATTGCGTTCCGGAACGCGACGATCTCGGTAGTTTGCAGATGATCACTTCGACGACTCGCACGGATGAGATTCGGGAGTTATTGGACGAAATGCTTGAACGCATGAGTCTAAGCGCGAGTCGTCGCAACTGCGAGTTTTTGGTTCGCCATTTGAAAGCCTTGAGTGGGCGCCTGGCAATGAGATTGACGAGTCTTGGTAGTACGAGTAGCGAACTGATTGCGCTAGCTCTGGTTCACTCACACTGCGAAAATGCGACGGAAGAAAGCACGTCTTGGATGTCCCTGCGCCGAGGTTTCTTTGTGCCGGTAGATGACATTCCTGATCTTGCCCCAAAGGAGAAATCGGCGACAACGACGGAAACAACAATGGAGTCCACACCGAAGGTTCGCTCAGACTTGATCTACGTTTCGCTTCTTCCGCGTGGAGGATTATCGTTCACGTTCGTTGAAGTGAAGTATCGGAGGAATCTGCGAGCGGCTCGGTCGCCTGAGCTTGGCCAACTGATTGATGATCAAACTCAGCTTCATCGGGAAGCGTGGATGGGGTGGTATTGCGATGGTAAAGTTGCCGAACCACTGCTTGCAATCCGTCGCAGTCGTTTGGTGAGAGCGCTTCGATTTTATCTGGAGAAAGCTCGACGTCATTATTTGGATACGGCACAGTACGAGCGATTTCGTGCTCAGTTGGATCGCTTTATGACGGACGGAATCAACTACAAGTTTTCGGAGCCATCGGTACTCAATCGTGGTTACATTTTTTGCCCAGAGTTTACAAATGCAGATCCGGTTACGATTTCAGATTCTGGTGCACCTACGAAGATCGTGTTGTTCGGTGCAACGACGATGCCTGATCTCGCGGTTGGTGTTGAGCGCTCACCCAGTCCTCCAGAGCCCAGCAACACCATTGTAGCCGATGGTGGCGAAGTGGAACCCGCGAAGAGTTCCGAGTCTGTTGATGCAACGTCTAAAGTTACAACGACGTCCGCGACGAAAGTTGAACCGGAGAAAACCACACCTGCATTGATCCGTTTTGGTGTCGACAAGTCGAGCGGTGAGCCTGTGGAGTGGAGCGTTTCCAGTTCCGCCAATCCACACCTGATGATCGTTGGATTTCCCGGTATGGGAAAGACAGAAGCGGTGATGAACATTTGCCAGCAGTTGATGGCCCAAGCCATTGTACCGATCGTGTTCTCATATCATCCCGATATTGACGAGCGACTGTCGGAAAGACTTGCTGGCGTACAATTACTTGATCACCAGCAACTCGGTTTTAACCCGATGCACTTGGACGAAGTGACGCGAACGGCTCACGTTGACAGTGCGGGTATGTTGCGTGACGTTTTTGCCGCAATGTTTCCCGATCTTGGCGATGTTCAGTTGAGTACATTGCGAAAAGCAATCCTCGACTCGTATACGCGTCACGGCTGGGGCGGCGAAAGTGAATCGCCCACAGTTCCAGAGTTCCGCGACTTCTACAACATCCTGAAACGAGACCCCAAGCCGGAAAAGAATTTACTGGTTCGCTTGGACGAGCTTGACGACTACCAGATTTTCACCAATTCCGGTACCGTGCGCAGCTTGCTCGAAAGCAACGCACCGTTGGTGCTGCAAATCCACGCTACTCAAAATGAACTAGTTCAGCGAAGCGTTGCGATGCTCGCCCTCTACAATGTCTACAAGGAGATGTTCCGGCGAGGTGTGCAACCCCGTATCACACACGCGGTCATATTTGATGAGGCGCATCGAGCTAGCAAGATGAGGCTGCTACCCAAACTCGCTGCAGAATGTCGAAAGTTCGGTATATCATTAATTCTCGCATCACAGTCCGCGAACGACTTTGATACAGCCCTGTTCTCCAACGTCGCTAGTTATTTACTGTTGCGAATGACGGATCAAGACGCGAACACACTGTCCAAGAACATTACGACATCCGATCAGGCCAAACGAACAGCGGATCGGATAAAACAACTCGAAAAGTATCACGCGCTCTTTTTCCGCGAAGGTCTGCGACATCCAACTCATGTCCAGCTTGACCCTCCGGATTAAGAAGTGTCAGCTAAACCAGCTTGGTGCCTCCAAGAACAGTGGACCGCTGGGGTGGACTCGGATGTGGTTTGCGTGAAAAGCTTGCCAGGTCGTGAAGCTTTGTGAGATGTGCGGCGATTCTTCAGGGGTTGTGAGCCGCATGTTGAGTTGCCGTTGGAGATGTGTTTGCGCCAAATTGCCGTCAAATTTCGGCTCGCTTTCATCGAGCGATGTGTAAAGCGGCATCGACATGAGTTGGTAGTTTGCCAGAAATCCAGCACCATCCTGCGGTAATGCGTTGATGTATGCGCAAAACTTGGATGGAGCAAAGAGACCAGTTGCTGCATCGTAAACAAAATACTTTATTGTTCGCTTGCCCCAAAGTTCCTGACCTCGGGCACTAGCGACTTCATCGTTCCATCGCTGTACGTTGCTAAAAACATCAAACAGATCACCTGCATAGTGAAGTTCGTATTCGTTGCTCGTAGATATCGCACTCGATACAAGCATCGCCCGGGCAATCTCTGCGTTCGTGTCGATTGACTGAGACAAGAGTTCGGCAATCGAAAGGTGATTGAGACGTTTGATGTCGCTGGGCGAAATGGTGGGCAGTAGCATCGTCTGAAACGCTCGCATGCCGACACGACGCATTAGCAGAATTGTATTCGCGGCTAGGTGGCGACGTCCGCGAGTGACGTGACTACTGACCATTGCGACAAATGTGTCTGTCGGCGCTTGCGGTTGAAATAGATGCGAAGTGGCGAACTTGGCGTGGTTGGCAACTGGATCAGCACGACTTACTTCGAACTCTATCCAAAGTCGCTTTTGTCCATCATCACGAGTAAGTAACACGTCGGCGCGAGCGGAGTAGCCAAGTACGCGTTGCCACTCTGCGTCTAAAACGTCAACTTCGTGTGTGCAAGTCCATCCCGCCGGACATGCAGCAGCGAAACGCTCTTGGAGAAATCCGGTTAAGCTTCCCATATCAATTTCCTCGCTTGGCTTTGATGTACGCACGAATCAATAAGTTTGTCAGTACATTGATGTGGCGCGGCGTGTGCGTAATGTCATTCCACTTGATGTCATCCATTTCCTCCTCGTTGTATCGTTGGAATCAGTCTGTGGAACCCAGTCCCCAAATTTTGTCACCGTGGCCGATTCCAAGGCTACCTAACTGGATTCAGCGAGTGAATAGACCTTTGTCTGAAAAAGAACTCAAGGCAGTCCGGACAAGTGTCGATCGAGGCCGACCGTTTGGCGACGACGAATGGACTGAAGAAATGGCGGAAACACACGGAGTTTGGTTTACCTTGCGCCCCGTGGGGCGTCCACGTAAGAAAAAGGAATCGGCCCGCCCTTGAAATTACCCCCGTCCCCTTTTCTCTTTTAACCGCCGCCCCGAGACGTTCGTCTCTTCCTGTCAGGTCAACGTCCAGGATTGCTCATTTCCTGGTCCCCACCCCGTCCAGGAAAGCGAAATCTCTCAGACTCTCTCAGTTAACGGCGGCAGCGGGGTTAACAGAATTGGGGCTGTAGAGAGT
>DNWZ01000526.1 GCA_003506095.1 Planctomycetaceae bacterium
CACGCGACCGCGGCGCTGGAGGTCATGAGCCGGTTTGCGGTCGATCCGAAGTGGATGATTTACTTGCCACCGACGATGTCGCCCTGTGCGACGTCGCAGCAACCGGGATTATTAGAGCATCCCGCCGAAGCATTCTCCTATTTCCGAGAATCGGGTGTTACAAAAGTGGTGTGCGAAGAAAAGCACATGGGGTCGCGAGCGATCGTGGTCGTTTGCCGCGATGGCCAGGCGGCGCAAGATCGATTCGGTGTGACGCACGGCGAAAGCGGTGCGATTTACACTCGCACGGGGCGTCCATTTTTTAACGACCCGTCATTGCAATCGCAGTTTCTTGATCGTGTGCGTGACGCGATTGCGAGTGCCGGATGCTGGGACGAATTTCAAACCGATTGGTTCTGCTTGGATTGCGAACTGATGCCGTGGTCGTCGAAGGCGCAAGAATTGATCCGGTCGCNNTATGAGGATTTTGACCATCGCGGGCAATCGATCGATCGGTTCGTCGATGCCTATCGTCAATATTGTTGGTCGGTCGAGACCTTGGATGATTATAAGTTAGCGCCGTTTCATTTATTGGCAAGCGAAGGTAAGTGTCATCGCGATCGCGACCACGTGTGGCATATGGAAACACTGGCGAAGATCTGCAGCGGTGATCCGCAGTGGATGCTGGCGACGAATTATCGTGTCGTCGACTTGGCAGATCCGTCCAGCGAATCGCTGGCGATCGACTGGTGGACGGAGATGACAAAACGAGGTGGCGAAGGAATGGTCGTCAAGCCGCTGGATTTTGTAGTGCGTGGTAAGAAGTCGTTGGTGCAGCCGGCGGTGAAGTGCCGAGGTCCCGAATACTTACGAATCATCTATGGGCCGGATTACCGTGATGACAAGAATTTAAAGAGGTTGCGCAGCCGCGGTCTGGGGCTGAAACGGTCGCTTGCCCTTCGCGAGTTCTCATTGGGGATTGAGGCGCTGGAACGATTTGTTCGGCGTGAACCCTTGCGCCGCGTTCACGAATGCGTCTTCGGCGTCCTCGCACTTGAAAGCGAGCCTGTCGATCCGCGACTGTGACTTGGCCGGTAAGCGGCGAAAGTTTATGTGAAGAAAATAAGCGAATGGCAAGCGATATCAAGCAAGACAAAGATTGGATTTTTGGATTGAAAGGGCCTGTCGTTTTTCGGTTCTGCAGATCTTGTCGGGCTTTCGCGGGATGGTACAAACATCCCAGGAGTGAGCGTGGAGGTAAGGATGGCGGCGACATGCCGGGCCTAACCGATACCTTTTCGATCGCTTTCGTGACGATTTCAGTGACTGTAAAAATCGAGGCCAGCGGAAAAAGTGAAGAAACGTGAGCGTGCCGCAATCGTTGCCCAGCGGTTGGCAGCACTCTATCCCGATCCGCCGATTCCGCTGGACCATACCGATGCGTTCACGTTGTTGGTCGCCGTGGTTTTGAGCGCGCAGTGCACTGACAAGAAGGTCAACGAAGTCACTCCGGCGTTGTTTCGTGTCGGTGGCACGCCCGAAAAGATGCGGCTCATGAAGACATCGGACATCCTGGACATCATCCGGCCGTTAGGTCTTGCGCCGCAAAAGGCTAAGGCACTGTCGGGGTTGTCCGAAGCGATCGTGACGCAGTTTGGCGGCCAAGTGCCGCGAACTTTCGAAGAACTGGAAACCTTGCCGGGCGTCGGCCACAAATCGGCCAGTGTGGTGATGAGCCAAATCTTTGGATTGCATGCGTTTCCCGTCGACACACACATTCATCGTTTAGCTCATCGGTGGGGGCTCAGCGACGGGTCGAACGTGGTCAAAACCGAACGTGATTTAAAGCAGTTGTATCCGCCGGAAACTTGGCGAGATTTGCACCTGCAGATCATTTTCTATGGCCGCGAGTATTGCACCGCGCGGGGGTGTGACGGCACAAAATGTCCCCTTTGTCGCGAACTTTACCCCGCGAGAAAGTCAGCGGTCATTCATCGCAAGTAATCGCTCGGATCGGGCTTGCTCTGTGTGTGCAAAATCGACGATCCTCTGCGATGAACGATTGTTGCATGTTGGGCGATGGATCCCGGCCAAGGCAAATGCGCAGGACGATTGATGACAAAGTTCGATGACCAAGATTGACCGCTACATCCTGATTTTGTTCGCTCGCACGATCCTGATCTGCTTTCTGAGCATCGGTGGCGTGTTCGTCGTCTTTCACGCGTTCAGCAATCTTGACGACTTGATTCGCTTGGGCAACGACAGCGGTTCGATGACGATGGCGTTAATCGGGTTCTATGGCCCCTACATGCTGATGTTGTTTGACTGGACTGCTGCGATCATTGCGCTGATGTCGATGTTGTTCACGGTCGGTTGGCTCAGACGCAGCGGCGAGATGACAGCGCTGCTCGCTGCCGGGGTGCATCATGGGCGAATCCTGCGCCCGATGTTGGTGATGGTTGTCCTGGTGATCGTTGGCCAATGGGGACTGCGCGAGTTTGTGATACCGTCCTATCGCGAAGTGTTGACCAGCAAACCCGATGAACTGCGAGTCGCTCGGACGCAGGCGATGTTGCCGTCTTATGACAAGTCCAGCGGCATTCAGATCGAAGGCGAAGGGTTGTATCCCAGCGAATCGAAAATCGATCGCCCCAGCTTTCGTCTTTACGCGTCGTTGCCCGATTATGGAGACATCATCGACGGCGCGGCGGCGACTTGGCAACCGGAAAGCGATCAATTGCCAGCCGGTTATTTGATCACCGGAGTAACACGCCCAGCGCGCATCGACGATCTCGATTCCGGCATTGTCAACGATCGGCCCGTGATCATGACTCGCAAGGCATTGCCGTTCTTGCAGCCTGGCGAGTGTTTCGTCGCCACGACGCTGAACATCGAAGTGTTGCGAGACAATCCGCGTTCGACTCGGATGGCGGGACTGGCCGAATTGATCCGCCGCATCCGCAACGGCTCGGTCCACAGCAGCAAAGACTTGCACACGTTGCTGCACGATCGCATGCTGCGACCACCGCTGGACTTTTGCCTGGTTCTGCTCGGTTTACCGCTGGTCGTCAATCGTGGCGACAAAGGGTTGTTCAACGTTATCGGTCAAGCGATCGGGATCGTGCTCCTGTTCTTTGGCCTGAAGACTTTTTCTGCGGCGATGGCCAGCGGCGGCTATTTTCTGACACCTGCCTTGGCGGCTTGGGTGCCGTTAATCGTCCTGGGCCCGCTTGCTTATGTTCGTTATCGCGAAGCTCAAGAGCAGTGAAGGACCGCAAAAATCGATCGGACGCGGCATGCCGATTCTTGCCAAAAGATATCGGTGTGGTGATTCCGACATGGAATGAAGAAGCGGCGATCGAGAGAGCGATTCGATCGGTCAGCGAAGCGGGGGAAATCGTTGTCGTCGATGGCCACAGCGTTGATCGGACTTGTGAAATAGCTTCATCCCTGGGAGCGATTGTGCTCACCACGGAACAGCCTGGACGCGGTCTGCAACTCGCCGCTGGTGCCGCCCGCTGTGATCGTCCGGTTTTGTTGTTCTTGCATGGCGATTGCTTTTTGGAACACGTTGATGGATCGAAACAATCGCCGCTTCAACAAATCTGCGATGCGCTCAATAGCCACAGCGATCGAGGTTGGGGAGCGATGCGGCAACGGATCGATGCACCGCAAAGAATCTTTCGCATGATCGCTTGGGGAAACGCATTGCGAGTAAAGTACCGCGCAATGGCGTTCGGTGACCAAGCGATTTTTGTGCGGCGCGATTGGTATCTCGATTCAGGCGGATTCGAACCGGTGCCGTTGATGGAAGATGTTCGTTTGTCCAGTAGGTTGCGACGTCGCAGTCGGCCGTTGTTGATCGATGGGCCGGTTGTGATCAGTCCACGTCGGTGGCAGAAACGCGGCGTTTTGCGTCAAACACTCTTGAATTGGACCTTGCAAATCGCTCATCGAATGGGCGTTTCGCCAACGAGGCTAAGAGATTTTTATCGCTGAACTCTCTTCTCAACGCGAAACAGATGATCAATCCGGCGGGGCAGGTTAGAATAGCTCGGCGTCACCCCAAGTGATGGTGCGTCCCTGAATCGCACCGCAGCCTTCATTCTTATTTTCTCATTCGGCAGCGTACGTGACATCAACGCCAGCCCCTGACGAATCGCCCAATACTCAGTTACCGCCTGAAACGGCGTCCGAGGGGGCACCGATGCAAGTGCCAACTGGTTCGGCGAATTCGGCGGACGAAAGCTCGGGTAGCGGCTTTGATTTTGGGGCGATTCCGGTCGAGGCCGCCGTCCAAAATGATGACGGATTTTGGGGTGACGATACTCGCGGGTTTGATTCTCGCGCCCCGCAAGACGCAAAAGATGCGGCCCAGGAAGAGGATTGGACCAACGACGATACGTTCGGGCTGGCCGGCGAAATTCCGTCGCGAGTCGGCGAATACCGAGTCCAGCGGCTGATCGGCAGTGGCGGGATGGGCCGCGTTTACTTGGCCGAACACGAGAAAATGCAGCGGATTGTGGCGCTGAAGACGCTGCCGCCTGAGCGGATGCGGCAGACGAGTGCTGTCGATCGGTTTTATGCCGAAGTGCGCGCCGCGGCCCGACTGCTGCATCCGAACATTGTGACCGCATTTGATGCCGGCAACGCGGGCGGTATCCACTACCTGGCGATGGAATACGTCGACGGACCAACTTTAACAGCGCTGGTCGCAAAGTCTGGGCCGCTGTCGATCGCCGATTCGGTTTCGGCGATTCGAGATTGCGCACGCGGCCTTGCGCACGCTCACGCCGCTGGGATCGTGCACCGCGATGTCAAGCCGAGCAACCTGATGCGAGCGAGCGACGGGACGGTAAAGGTTGTCGATTTAGGCTTAGCGTCAGTAGGGCGAAATCGGCAAACGAACGTCGCCAGCAAAGGTTCAGATGCGGGTAAACTGGTCGGTACGATCGCGTTTATGTCGCCTGAGCAGCTTGAGAATCCCGATGCCGTTGATGCCCGCAGCGACATCTATTCGCTCGGCGCGACATTTTACTTTTTGTTGACAGGCCATCCGCCTTACGAAGGCGATTTTCTGGCCCAAGTTCGCGGACATCGTCACGACCCGTTGCCAGAATTATTCGCCGTTCGCCCCGATGTCGATCTGCGGCTGGAACATGTGTTGCATCGGATGATGGCCAAACGACCCCATGACCGTTACGGATCTTTGGTCGAAGTGATCGCCGATCTTGCGGTACACGATACCAGCGAATCGATTCCGGCTTGGATCACCGGTATCAGCGCCAACCAGTCGCCCGTCGAATCGTCGACGCTTCATGGACTGTCGACTCGTGGCGAAGTTCCCAAAGTGATGGCAATCGATTGGGGTATGTTTTATGCGACGTGCGCCGTCGCCGAACCGTCGGGCAATGTCGAACTGTTGCTGCCCGGTGGCGATGGCAAGCCGCAATACCGAATCGCGGTTGCCAACGGCGATCCTCCGGTGTTTGGCGATGCCGCGGCGACTCAACGGGAGCAGCGACCGGGCACCGTGATCCACTGTTTGCCATTGTTCATCGGCCAAACACGGATGGAGCATGTCATCGCAGGGCGTCGTTGCCCGGCCGAAGTGCTGATGGCCATGCAATTGCGTCATTTGACACACATCACGTGGCCGGAGCGCGGATTGCCTCGCGCCGTTGCGATCACCGTGCCGTCTTGCTACGACCAGCTGCACCGCCAAGCGATTCTGCAGGCGGCTTCGATCGCGGGGATCAAATCGGTTCGCTTGGTCGACCGATCGCTCGCGGCGCTGCAGTCCTGGCACCTTGATTCGGCCCAGCGACACATCAAAGATTCTTCTGCGGAAAGTGCGATTGCGTCATCGGCCCAGCCCAACCGCGAACGGCTCGATCGCGATTTCATGACGCTTTCGCCCGAAGACGCGACCCGCCCGCAGATGATCCTCTCGATGCCTGGCAACGCCACCGAAGTTGTTATCGCGCGACGACGCGGACCTCGCGCATTGCAATTGGCGACCGTTGGCCAGTGGCACAGCGGCATTTTGCAGTGGCAACAAAAATTGGTTGACTTGGCCGGAATAACCTGTCGGCAAAAGTTCGGTATCGATCCGTTGCACTCCTTGGAGTTCGCGTCGGCGATGCAGTTGGCCTGTGAACGCGCCCTGACGCGATTCTTGCTATCAGAAACTTCGACGATCAGCATCCCGCATGAAGGGAAACGGGTGGAGTTTCAGCTCGATCGTGAAATGTGGCTTGATGCCTGCGAACCGCTGATCGTCGAATTGTTGGAAATGATCATCAGCGCCCTGGACCGTGCCGACATCGACCCGTCGCGTATTCGTCACTGTTTGCTGTTTGGCATGCCGACCCGATTGGCCGCCACTCGCAAGCGAATTTCTGGCATCTTGGGAAGCGGTGTGGCTTGGGTGCCGATCGATCGCACCGACATTGCACGCGGTGCGGCCGCTTGTGTCGCCGGTGAATTGCCCGGCCGTGGCGACATCCCGCTGCCGCCGCAACCATCCACCTGCCACGACCTCGGCCTGCTGGTGATCGATGCGAAAGGACGACGAAGAATCCGCACCATGATTCCGCGTGGCACGTTAATCCCGGCGCGCACAAGCCGACCCATCGCCGCGGGAAACATCAGCAAACACAGCCTCGCGTTGGTCGAATCATCAACCTGGCGCGAAACATCCTGGCGGTCACTGGGCACCCACCGTATCGCTACCGACCCGAACAACCCCAATCTGGAACTTACGTTCGAAGTCGATATGGATGGTGAATTGGTCATCCGACGACGTGACCCACAAACCGGTGTTATCGAGCGTTTACCGGCGCGACCTCAGCCGGCATTTGATGCTGCCGAACTGGCACAGTGGACCGAATGGGTCAGCGAGCTTTTGCCCACTCCTAAACGGGCGACTCGAACGAGTTAGAGCCAATTCGAATAAGCACTCAATGTTTTCTTATAATGCGTCAGTCTTGGTTATAAGGATTATCAAAATCGGCAGTATCAGATAACGCCGGTTCGTCTTCGATGATCACCGGCAATTCGCTGGCCGTTGTCGCTAAAGGGTCATAATCCGGTTCCGGTGGTACCTGGGCAACGATTACGGTAATGTTATCGTCTCCACCGTGCTGCTTTGCGATACGAATAAACTCCTGGCAACAGTCATCGCAAGATTCAGACCGATACAACACATCCAGAATCGTGTCGTCGTTCAAATGTCGATGCAAACCGTCGGTACAAATCATCACATGATCACCACGTTGCAACTCCACCTGGCGAACCTCCGCCTTGATGTCTTCTTGACTCTTACCGCCTAACACATTCCACAAAACATTGCTCCAGCGACTAGTCGCCTCATCCTCGGGATTCATGCCGCCCGATTCGACCAGTCGCCGTGCCATGGTGTGATCCGTCGTCAATAATTCCACGCGTCCATCGCGAATCAAATAACAACGACTGTCGCCGGCATGCACGACATACAAGCTGGGCCAGACCAAATAGGTCATCGTCAGCGTTGTGCCCATGCCCGCCAACTTAATATCCCGCTGCCCCTCAGACTGGATCTCATGGTGTGTGTCTCGCAACAGTTTCTTCAAACTGTCGATAAACTCGATTTCGGCGGCACGGTTGAATTGAAAGAACCAATGGATATTGTTCAGCAGTCGTTCGACCAGGTAATGAACCGCTAATGAACTGGCTCGCTCCCCACCGGCATGGCCGCCCATGCCATCGGCCACCAACATCAACCAACCGCAGATTCCGCCGAACAAGCGGGTTTGAGGTTCAATGCTAAGGCTGTTAGCACCGATCACCATCGACTTGGAAAGTTGTGCGATCAAAAACGAGTCCTGGTTGGATTCGCGTTTGAGCCCGATGTCGGTGATGCCAAAGCAATTCTGTTCGTCAATCATCCCAGCCAAACTCGTTTCAAGATTCTGGAGCATTCGATCTATCGTTGCACGATGAATTCACGCGCGCAGCGTCCGACATGATACGCTCTAACAGTCGTCGCGTGGGCAATGCTGCGACCGAGATTTTTACCTCGATTGCGTGGAGTATCGGTCCTATCACGCAGGCCAAGCTGTACCGCCCAATTGGACGAATCGTTTGCCCTGTTGTATGGGGTCCGAAAGAATGTCACCATTGACGTTTTAAACCACCGTCTCGGAGCAGTTGTTATGCTCGCTTGCCTGCGCACGTTCACGCTGTTGGGTATCGAAGCGATGCCCGTTGAAGTCGAAGTCGATTTGTCGCCTGCCGCAATGCCCAAGACGACGCTGGTCGGATTGCCCGAGGCGTCTGTCAAAGAGAGCACGCATCGGGTTGAACGGGCGATCGTCAACAGCGGCTTCATTCGGCCACAAGATCGTGTTGTGATCAACCTCGCCCCAGGCGACCTGCCCAAGCAAGCGCCATCGTTCGACCTTCCCGTGGCGCTCGGCGTGCTGGCCGGCAGCGGACAACTGATCTCCGACCGGTTGGAACAATACGCCGTCGTCGGTGAATTGGCACTTGAAGGCCACACACGCCCCGTCAAAGGCGCGCTGTCGATGGCGATTGCAACCGCGAAACAAATCGGCATGCGCGGTATCGTCGTCCCGGCCGAAAATGCCAACGAAGCCGCCGTGGTCGAACAGATCGAAGTGATTCCCGTTTCAAACCTCGCTCAAGCTGTCGGATTCTTCTCCGGTGCGATCGACATCCAGCCACACCCGAGCCAATTGCAAGAATTGTTCGAACAGTTCAGCATCTATGACATCGATTTTGGCGACGTCCGCGGCCAAGACACCGCCAAGCGAGCGATCGTCCTGGCCGCCGCCGGTTCACACAATTTGATCATGATCGGCCCGCCGGGTAGCGGTAAAACAATGTTGGCCAAGCGGATGCCAACCGTGTTGCCGCAACTGACACCCGCCGAATCGATCGAAACAACACGCATCTACAGCGCTTTGGGGCAATTGCCCGCCGGACAACCGCTGATGGCGCGACGACCCTTTCGCAGTCCCCATCATACGATCAGCGACGCGGGACTGGTCGGTGGCGGCAGCCCTCCAACACCCGGCGAAATCTCCAAATCACATAACGGCATCCTCTTTTTAGATGAATTGCCTGAGTTCAACCGCAAGACTTTGGAAGTGATGCGGCAACCGATGGAAGATGGCATCGTCACCATCTCTCGCGCCCTGCGCAGTTCCACCTTCCCGGCCGACTTCATGCTCGTCGCTGCGGCTAATCCGTGCCCGTGCGGCTACCGCAGCGATCCACGTCGCAGTTGCCACTGCACGCCGCCCCAGGTCGAACGTTATATGTCCAAGATATCCGGGCCGTTGATGGACAGAATCGATATTCATATCGAAGTCCCCGCGGTGCCGTTTGATGAGTTGTCGGCAACCGGAACCAGTTCAGTCACCAGCGAGCAGATGCGTGGCGACGTAGCGATCGCACGTGAGGCTCAAGCCGAGCGTTTTGCCGGCACTTCGACGCGGTACAACGCGCAGATGAGCAGCCGCGAAGTTCGCAAGTATTGTGAACTGAGCAGCATTTGTCGCAAGATGCTCAAACACAGCGTTGAAGAGCTTGGCCTATCGGCCCGTGCCCACGACAAAGTTTTAAGAGTCGCCCGCACCATCGCCGACGTCGCCGGTTCAAGCGACATTGAAGAAGCCCATCTAGGCGAAGCAATCAACTACCGCTCCCTCGACGCCAATTTATGGACTTAGCGATCGGTCTGAAGAGCAAGTGCAGCTTTGGGTAAGTTCGGTCAGCGACGCTCGGCCACGGCCGAGCTTGTCTCGGTCGGGCGATGATCATCACCGGGCCAGCCGCGTTTCAGCCCCGTTCACGCTCCGCCCGCCGGAGGCGGGCGGAAAACGGGCCAGGCCATGGTTCTGGTTTTGATCATCCACCCACACAGCCAGGCTCCGCTGGTATGTGGTATCCACCCAAAGCAAAAAGTGGGTGGCACGAATTGAAGCGTGATCGGTGGCACGAATTGAAGCGTGATCGCCGGGGCTACAACTCCACAAACGGCACTGGCGACCGACCGTCGAAATGAACTACTCTCCAGCGGCGTTTGTGACGGCTCCTGTTGGTTGCGTTTCCTCGACCGTCCAGCGTGATTCTTACAAGGATGGATCATGTCGCGAATTACCGATGCTGGCTCGACTGCTTCTAGCGTTTCCTCCACCGGTGCATCGACCCGAAGTGGTGGATTCAGCAACGTCGATTCCGATCAATTTATGCAGCTTTTGCTAGCAGAGTTGCAGAATCAAGATCCGCTAGAACCGATGAAGAACTCGGACATGGTTCAGCAGATGAGTCAGATTCGCAACATCGGTGCGACGGACCAATTGACCAGCACGCTGTCGACCCTGCGTGAAAGCCAAGAATTGGTAACCGCCAGTAGTTTGATCGGCCAAAAGGTAGAGGGTTTGGCGGACGACGCTTCAGCTATCAATGGTGTCGTCGATCGGATAACGGTGGAAACAGATTCCGAGAATAAAACACGGAATGTCAAAGTTCATGTAGGCAATCAGACGATGAATATTAGGAATATTCGGACTATCTTAAACTCCTAGTGGTGGTTCCTCTGGTGAGTCTTGTGGTTCGATTGCACGAGACATTCACAAAGCAGGGACGCTTTCATGGGTTTGACATCGGCACTGAACACCGCGCTTACTGGTCTTAGCGCGGCCGAAACCCAGATCGATGTTATCGGCAATAATCTCGCCAACTCGCAAACAGTTGGCTTTAAGTCTTCTCAGACTGTCTTTGCGACGCAGTTTTCGCAAACGCTCAGCCTCGGTGGCGGCCCTACTGCAGAAAACGGCGGCACCAACCCACGACAAGTCGGATTGGGTGTTCAGGTTGCGGCAATCGCCGCCAACCACAACCAAGGGACGATTGAGATCAGCAGCAGCCCTTCGGACTTGGCGATTCAGGGTGATGGTTTCTTCATTGTTGAAAGCGGCGGTGGGGAGCGACTGTATTCACGAAACGGCATATTCAAGTTGAATGCTCAGGCCGAATTGGTGAATTCCAGTGGCCAGCGTTTGCTGGGTTTCGGCGTCGATGAAGTCTTTCGCCTTCAGGAGACAAGCCTCGTTCCGCTGACCATTCCGTTGGGATCGGCATCAGTCGCCAAGGCGACTGAAAACGTCACCTTCGAAGGGACCCTGACACCACTGGGCGATGTGTCGTCAACCGCGCAAGTGATTCAAAGTGCAAAGCTGGGCAATGCCAGCATTCCGCGCCCAGATTCGACTTCGATCGACCTTTCGACGTCTCCATTGATCAATCCCGCGTCGATCATTGCGACCCCTGGCGCTGGCGGAACGCTTGCCGCAGGCCAGTATCAATACCGGTTCGCTTTTGTCGATTCATCGGGAAATGAGTCGCCACCTAGCGTTCCAATCGCTCGTAACGTCGCCGCCTTGGGTCAAGTCAACCTCAGCGGATTGCCGGTTGATACTACCGGCAATTATGTCGGTGTGAATATCTATCGAACGGATGCCGATGGCAGCGACTTCTTTCGTCTGGCAAGCGTACCGACCGGCGGCACGTTTGTTGATGATGGCAGTGTTGCGCTCAGCGGTGTGGCGTTGAACGATACAACGCTGACGGGCAATTACACCTATGTGATCACTTACGGTCGTGCAGGGGATCCCGAATCGCGACCGAGCGTAGCGATCGGACCTCGCAGTGTGGTCAACGGTCGTTTGGTTTTAGAAAACTTGCCAACACCACCCGTTCCGCCGTTCGGAGGCGGATTTCCAGAATACGACGAAATCCGCATCTACAGAAACTTGGCTGGGGATCAAAACAATTTCTACTTTGTTGGCAGCGTCGATCCCGGTGAAACTTTCACTGACAATCGTTCGGACGCGGAGATCGCCAACCTTAGCAATCCGGCGAATCGGTTGTTAGATTCCGATGGCCCGACGATCAACAGCAACACGTTGTTGACCGATGTATTACGTCGCGACGGATCGACGTATCAGCGTGTCTTTACCGAAGGAACGTTGTCTTATAATGGTCGCAAAGGTGGTCGTGCGATCGGCGAAAGCGATCTGCGGATCACCGCCACCACGACGGTTCAGGATTTGATGGACTTTATCACCGCATCTTCTGGAATCCAAACGGTCCAGATCGACGCCCAGAATCCGATTCCAAACTCACTGAACACAATCGTCGGCGAATCGGGTTTGCTGTTTCCCGGCAGTTCCATCTTCAACGGCGGGATTCGCGTGACGAGTAATACGGGGTCACTCAATGCCGTCGACATCGACTTGACCTCTTTCCGTCTTCGAACGAACGACGGAACGGTTACAGTGCCGAACCTGGCATTCGGCGAACTTCAAGAGGCCAAGGGTCAAGGCGCGACGAGCGATTTTATCGTTTACGATTCTTTAGGGATCCCCGTCGGTGTACGAGTGACTGCGACGCTCGAATCACGCTCTGACGAAGAAACGGTCTACCGTTGGTACGCGGACAGTACGGATAATGAGGTCAGTGGCAGCAATGGTATTTCCGTTGGCACAGGTCTCATCAAGTTTGATGGCAACGGCAACTTCGTCACTTCGACCAATGAACGGATCGCGATCAATCGACAAGGGATTCCGAGTATTTCACCACTGCAGTTCAACATCGATTTTACGAAGGTATCTGGCCTGGCCGAACAAAATGCGTTTCTGGCTGCGACGCGACAGGACGGCAGCGCGCCAGGCAAATTGAACAGCTTTGTCGTCGGCGACGACGGCAAAATCCGGGGTATCTTCAGCAACGGGATCACTCGCGATCTTGGCCAAGTGCAACTCGCTCGCTTTACCAATCCCGGCGGACTGGAAGCACGTGGTCTGAACCTCTACGCCGCAGGTATCAACACGGGATTGCCGATCATGGGCAAGCCGGGCGAAAATGGTATCGGCAGTGTCGTTGGCGGTGCCTTGGAATTGAGCAACACCGACATCGGCAAGGACTTGATCAAACTGGTTTTGGCCAGCACCCAGTATCGTGGAAACAGCCGAGTGATCACGACCAGCCAGCAGTTGTTGGACGAATTGTTGAACCTAAGGCGATAACCGCCTCGAGGCTCTGTTTGATCAAACGACGGTCGCAATGTGATCGAGCGCCGGCCTGCGGGTATATCGCACTTCGCCACCGACGATCGTATAAACGACGCGCCCCTTGACTGTCTCGCCATCATGCGGGCTGCTCTGACAGCTCGACAAGAATTGATCGGCTTGGACCGTCCACGTCTCTTCGGGGTCGATAATCGTCACATCCGCTGGTGTCCCGACGGCCAACGTGCCAGCTTCCAGACCCGCGATTTTCGCCGGTGCCAGCGACATTCGGTCGATCGCCGCCGACCACGACATGATTCCGGTGTGAACCAGCCGTGTCGCCACGACGGCCAACGACGTTTCCAGCGTCGCGGCACCGAACGGCGCCTGGTCCAAATCGTTCATCTTCTTTTCACGTGCCCGTGGCATGTGGCCACTTTGAATCGCGTCGATCGTGCGATCAGCGACCGCTTGGCAGAGCACTTCGATGTGCCGCTCGCTGCGCAGTGGCGGGTGGACCTTGAATCGCGAATCAAAGCTTTCCAGACTCG
>DNWZ01000013.1 GCA_003506095.1 Planctomycetaceae bacterium
GCCGTTCCGGCGGAACAGTACCAGGCGGTCGCAGAGGTACTACGTTATGTCTACCAATTGAAGGGCAAGAAACTGCCCAAGGCCGGGTAGCGACGGCTTCCTTGCGGCCACTAGTCGGCGATACCCAGCGGGCACAAAAATCGCTATAGTTTGAATCGATATTCATTAAGTTTTGATGGCCAATGATGAAAGGTAAAGTTCCGTGACCCCTTGGTATGAAATCGCAAACGCAGATGCCGTCGAATCACCGTCGTTGTTGATTTACCCTGATCGCGTGGAGAAGAATCTTGCAGAGATGATTCGATTCGCCGGTGATCCAAGCCGGCTGCGTCCGCATGTGAAAACGCACAAACTGCCGCAAATCGTGGCTATGAAATTGGCGGTGGGAATCACCAAGTTTAAGACTTCAACGATCGCCGAAGCGGAAATGACGGCAAACGCTGGCGGTCGAGATATTCTGATGGCGTATCAGCCCGTTGGGCCGGGAGCGGGTCGGTTTGCGCAGTTGATCAAGGCATTTCCGCAAACGCAGTTTGCGGCACTTGTCGATAATCCAGGCACGTTGGCCGAGTTGTCTGCCGCAGCCGTTGCTGCTGGCGTCACCATGGAACTTGTGGTCGATTTGAATGTGGGGATGAATCGGACCGGTATCGTGCCGGGTGCGGAGGCCTTTGCTCTTTATAAGTTGCTGTTCCAGACACCCGCCGTCATCGCAGGCGGTTTGCATGCTTATGACGGTCACCTGCACAATCCTGACCACGATACGGTCGGTCGATCCGTCAAACAGATGTGCGAATCACTGGATATCTTGATTGCTGATATTCAAGCCGCTGGTCATCCCAAGCCACGTATCATCGCCGGTGGTACGCCGACCTCGCCACTGCTGGTTCGTTATCCAGGAATTGAAGTAGGCGCCGGAACGACCGTGTTATGGGACTTTGGACAAGCGGCAACGACGCCATACCTTCCATGCATGAACGCGGCAGTGTTGATGTCTCGCGTGATCAGTCGGCCAACACCCGATCGCCTATGCCTGGACCTGGGGTACAAGTCGGTCGCTTGCGAAAGCCCGCAACCGCGAGTCCGATTCTTTGGTTTGGAGGATGCGGAAATCGTGTTGCAAAACGAAGAGCATCTCGTACTGCAGACACCGCGTGCAGCAAGCTTTCCTGTCGGTACGGTGCTGTATGGCATACCTCGGCACATTTGCCCGACTGTTGCGATGCACAGTTACGTGTGGCAGGTGAGAGACGGCATTGCTACCGAGCGTTGGCCAGTGGTTGCCAG
Source organism: Planctomycetaceae bacterium (assembly GCA_003506095.1). GTDB lineage: Bacteria > Planctomycetota > Planctomycetia > Pirellulales > Pirellulaceae > UBA6163. Next base: position 1,288 of record DNWZ01000013.1, read on the forward strand.
AACACGGCGAATCACCATTTGATTCGATGTCGGTTGAGAGCACATCGTCGCGTTCCCTACGCGACATTCACCTCTCGCGTGCCAAGCTAGCCTGAACACGCAGTCCCGATCGGATGCTATCGCTGGGATACTCAATCACAGCGTCGCCCACCCGTGCCCCTTGCAACACTTCGGCTTCGCGTTCGTTCATCTTGCCGATTTCCAGTTCGCGCTGCACAGCAAGTCCATCGATAACAAAGAATGCAGCCCACCTTTCGCCAACGCGAAAAAGCGAATGAGTCGGTATCTTGAGCACAGGGTCTGCATGCCACAAAGCGATTTCCGTTTCAACCCGATAAGCATCACCGAGCTGCAATCGCCTTTCCGCTGGTTCCTCTAAATCGATCACGACGTTAACTCGCTGTTCTTCAACACCCAAGGCCGAAAACTTTGTGAAGCCGGATGGCTCGACATAGCGGACCGTTCCATGCAAGGGTGCATCCCCACCCCAGCGAAGAATACGAACCGATGCGCCTGAGTTGATTCGAACCGCATCGCGCGAAAGAACATCGACTAAGATTTCTAAATCATGGGGATCACCGATTTCCATCAATACCGTTCCCGCAGCGATAACCGCAGTGTCTTCGTGCAAGATTCGCAGGATACGTCCATTGATCGGGGCGCGAATCTCGAGTTCCATTTTTCCCGGACCCGTGGATCCATCCGCCTTGGTCAACAGCAGTGCTGAACGCTCTAGCTCGAGTTCGTAATCGGCAATTTCAATCGTGTACTGGGCAGTGCGCTGTGCGTCCGACTTTAACCTTGATGTCAACGTTGCTTGGTTCAATTCGGATTCAGAGACGGCATCTTGATCTCGCAGCTGATACAGTCGCATGCGTTCGGTTTCTGCATGCTGCGATTCCGCCTTCGCGGTTTCGAGCTGCAGCCTTGCAATTTCCAATCGTCGCTGAGCAGCCATCACCCGTGCTTGTGCTTGCGCAACCGCCCGGGGGTCGAGCAAATCGGGGTGAGTCGGTTCCATTCTGGCAAGGATTGTCTCATCGGCCGATACAGCATCACCAACATTGTGCGTAAGTCTTAGAACTCGCCCAGCAAGCGGCGTCGAGACTTCGTATCGCTCACGAATGCGTGTCACCCCGTCTTCATTAGCCGTTACAGTCAGAGCACCTTGGGAAACCAGGGCCACGTCCACCAACAAAGGTGCGGGACGCAGCAGCAGCCAGGCCACGGCAATGAAAACCGCCCCCATAACAAGCATTGCGGTTCGACGCAGTTTTTGATTCACAGGTTACCCTCGCCATAAGGCTTATGCGACGTTCGGTCATCCATGACTTTTCAAAACTTCAACAAGATTGACTTGATTGAGAGATCGTCTGACAATCAGGCCGCTGATGATTGCCGCGAGCAAAGTGACGCCAGCGGACAGAAGCAGGTTTTTACGAGAGATCACTAGTGGGATCCGGTATAGTTCGGATTCAAATCCTTTCACCGTCGCGTAACAGAGTCCGGTTCCGACCAGCCACCCCAGAGGGATTGCGAAGATTGCCACGATCATCAATTCGCTCAGAAACATCCACGAAACCTCCATCTGAGTGAATCCGATCACACGCAATGTCGCTAAATCGCGTTGCTGTTCGGCCATCGTGATCCGGGCCATATTGTAAACGACCCCTAAGGCGATGATTGCCGCAAAGATCGAATTAAAACTTTGCATAATCAATTGGTTCTTCTGGATGGTTTCACGGATCGACTTCAAGGCTGCCGACTTGATCGACACCCCCGCAGTGCGCGGAATCCGCTGGAGGAAATCATAAATATAACGACTTTTTAGATTGTCAATTCGCAGAAACGCGCCGCTGATTCTGGAGTCTTCTTGTAAGAGACGGTGTAGCGCATGACGATCCATGTAAGCATTGGTACCGGAAAATTCGGTGGTTATGCCGGTGACCGCGACCAAAACTTTTTGGCGACGATCTTCCAAGACCTCGATGGTCAAGTCGCCACCCACCGACACACCCAACAATTCGGCCAATTTGTCCGACAGCACGATACCCGAATGCGGTAAGTGAATCGGGTTGGAGTTGCTGTTGAGCAGCCGATAAAGATTTCGCTGCTGTTCCAGGCCCAGAATGGCGGTACGGTGAGTTAGATGTCCGTTGGTCAGTCGGACAGGCAGCGACCTGAACGGTTCAACACACATCACCCCATCCATGTTTCCAAGTTCATTAACCGATGAAGGAGCAGTCGGGTATTCGAACGTTACCTGAATGTCGTGACGCTGTGCGACCGTGAACTGAAAGTCGATCATGGTGTCGATCGCGTCGATGGCAAAATTGCTGACCATCAAAACGGCTGTTGCTAGCCCGATTCCGAACATGGAAATGCCGGTCGTGATTGGTCGTCGTCGGAGCCGTCGTAAGATCATCACAACAGATGGTGACAGGCGAAGGGTCTTCCAGATTAGGTCAACCCAGTTGTGCACATACTTGGACGGTGATGGTGGCCGCATCGCCTCAGCCGGTTGCATTTTCATGACCCGAGAAACCGCGAGTATTCCACCAACAGATGCGCTGGCGATGCTTATCAAACAAGCAACAGCCATCACTTCGGGACTTGGTCGAAAATTGAACGACGGAAAGCGAAAGAAGTGCGAATACATTTCGCATACGCCTCGTGCCATCCATGTTCCTGCGATACAGCCCAACAGGGCGCCCACTGCTGCGATCAAAAATGCATACTTGAGGTAATGCCATGCGACATCGGTTCCGCTGTACCCGAATGCCTTTAGTGTGGCGATCGCTTCACGCTGGAGTTCAATTCTTCTGGCAAGGATGACGTTTAGAAGAAAAGCGGCTACGGATAGGAAAATGATGGGAACAACCAAACCGGTTGCTCGCAACTGCTTGATTTCATCGTCAAGAAATCGCGCCGAGATTTGTTCGGTGCGATCATAAGCGCCGATGCCGCCAAAGGGTTCGAGGATTTGGTCGATTCGGCTGATCACGGATTGCGAAGAGGTTCCACGCATGATTCGCACCGACACATCATTGAACGCGCCTTTCATATCAAATGCGGCTTCGAGGTGTTGCCTGGAAGTCCAAAAGACGCCGAATCGACGATCATCGGGCAAAAAGTCACCCGATCGAATTTGAAAAACAAACTCTGGGGATAAAGCGACACCCACGATTCGCATTTCTTGCAATCGACCATTGAGCAGGCCCTTGATTTTACTGCCCAGGGTCAGACGATTGGCGATGAAGAACGCTTCGCTGGCGACGACTTCATCTGCCGCATCCCAAGTCGGCAGTCTTCCCCGGGTCAAGTGAATTGAGTTAAGTCCTGTGGGTTTGGAGTGGCGATCGAGTGATTGCAGGGACAACGACACCAGTCGTCCCGAAGCGGGTTCGTTCAGCCCCGGAACGGAAATTGTGATATCGGCAACGACGCGTGTCGCGACAATTGCCACGCCGGGGATTTTTCCAATGTCATCGCTGATGTGGTTGGGGACCCGTTTGGCGGTGGCAAAGATATCAGCGAATCGATAGCGATCGTAGTACGTTTGCCGAGTGTTTTTTAAGAAGCTTAATGTACTTAGAGCCATGACGAAGACCGCGACACCCGCAGCGATCACGATCGCGATGGCTAAACTTGTACCTGCGGAGGATCGCAATTCGCGAATGAGTTTCCGGTCGAGAGTCGCTTTCATGATTACCAGGTGTCACCACTGAAGTTCTCGGGGTGACAGCTTCTGCGTATTTCGTCGGTCTTCGACGATCCGTCCGTCACGCATGGTAACAATTCGATCTGCCATCTGACCAATCGACACATTGTGAGTAATCACGATGGTTGTGGTCCCCAAACTTTGGTTGACCGTAGAGATCGCTTCCAGCACGCCGACACCAGTACCAAGGTCAAGTGCGCCCGTCGGTTCGTCGCATAGGAGGACATCGGGTCGTTTGGCGATAGCACGCGCGATTGCGACGCGTTGCTGCTCGCCGCCAGATAACTGCGAAGGAAAGCTGTTCACGCGGTCGGCCAAGTCGACCATTGTCAGCGATTCAAGAGGCGTCATCGCAGAGTCGCTGATATCGGTAACTAAAGCGATGTTCTCGCCTGCGGTTAGACTGGGAATCAGATTGTAGAATTGGAAAACGAATCCGACACTTTGTCGGCGATACATTGTCAATTCTTTTGCAGTGGAATGGGTCAGATTCTGGTCCCGGTAAAAGATCGTCCCACTCGTAGGGATATCGATCCCGCCGAGCATGTTTAGCAGCGTCGACTTCCCGCTGCCGCTGGCCCCCAGCAGAACCGTAAAGTCTCCCGCTTGAATTTCCAGATCGATACCGCGAAGGGCATGAACCGATACTTCGTCAAGGGGATACACCTTGCAAAGCGACTGGACACGAAAGACGATCGGTTTATCACGAATCATTGCGGATCGGGTGGAATCATTCCGGTTCGGCCCAGGCGCGAACGTCATCTTCATCGATAAAGACTCGAATGATGTTTGGACGACAACAAACCGGACAATCCTCCACGTACTCTTGCTCTTCGCCTGCAGAGTAGTCGATCGGAATTACAATTTCTTCGCCGCAGGCATCACAAATATAACTTGCTTCGTCGATCATCGTAAATTGAAATTGCCTCACCGTCTTGTGCTAATTCTTCTTTGAAGAGGATACCCGCGACTGGATCGAACGGCCCTGCTTCGATTATCTTAACACGCGTATCTTTGCGGACCTGCCATCCTTTGGTGGCGAACGCGTCGGTGCACTCCACCTTTAGACTGAAATCGAATGACTCTGCGACCCGTCCTGCTGCTGATACTATCCTGCCTGCTGTGCGTTACCGCAACGGCCGAGGAAACGAAACGGATTCGGCTTTGGGGCGAAACTCCGCCGGGGCCCGCGTCGAAGGCCAATGGCGATGAACAAGACATTACGAAGGCGACCGATAGTTTGGTTGGTGGCAGCCGCATTATAAAACTTGGAAACGTCAGTGCTCCCGAGCTTCACATTTTCTTACCCTCGCAAGAAGTCGCTAACCGAGGGGCCATGCTCGTTTGTCCTGGTGGTGGATTCAGCATCCTGGCTTGGGATCTCGAAGGTACCGAAGTCGCTCATTGGTTGAACTCGCTCGGATTTGCCGCAGCGGTCTTAAAGTATCGTGTCCCGACACGCGGGTACGAAGGGGCTGAAGTTTGGCAGGGGCCAGTAATGGACGCTCAACGTGGGCTGAGTGTGATTCGCGACCATGCCGACCAGTGGAACATCGACCCGGACCGCGTTGGTATCCTTGGATTTTCTGCTGGTGGTCAGGTCGCGGCTCGCGCGGCGCTTGCCAAGGGGAAACGTTTATACGCGCCGCTTGATAAGATTGACCAAAGTTCCTGCAACGTTAACTTTGCGATCCTAGTCTATCCCGCGTGGATCGCGAGCGATTCGGGCGACCTAAATGAGGGATTCGAAGTCGATGGCCAATCGCCACCGATGTTTTTTGTTCATGCCGTCAATGATCGCGTGTCGTGTATGAGCAGCGTTGCGTTGTTTGCGGCACTTAAAAAAGTAGACGTGCCAGCGGAGTTACATATCTTCGCCGATGGTGGTCATGGATACGGACTGCGAGAAACGGAGTTGCCTGTAACGCGTTGGCCAAGTGTTGCCGCCGATTGGTTAAATACCCAGATTCTTGTTAAGTCGCCAGAAGATCTGAAGTGAGTATCGAGAACCTTTCCGAAAAAGGCTCTGATTCTCTCCGTTATTTCCCGGCGACGGCTTGCTCGCTGACCGGAGTCGCTTTGGGGTATGACCCGAGCACTTCTAATCGCAAAGTCAGTTTGCCAAGCTTTTCTAATGTCGACGCCACGGCCGAATCAGTCACATGGCCCGCGACTTCGACAAAAAACAAATATTCGGCGGTCGTTTGCGGCAGCGGAAACGATTCGATCCAAGTCAGGTTCAGTCCCGCCTCTTTGAACACCATCATCGCATCGGCCAAGACTCCGGGACGATGCGGAACTTGAAACAGGATCGCGGTCTTGTCATTGCCGCTGCGTGGCGACCAACTGCGGCCCAGCACCGCAAACCTCGTCACGTTGTTCGGGTTGTCTTCGATCGACGAGTCGATCACATCCAATTGATATTGCCGCGCCGCTTCGATACTGGCGACGGCCGCCACGCCAACGGTCGACGCGGCCAATTCGGCTGCGGTCGTCGTGCTGCCACACTCGACTAAACGGGCTTGCGGCAAGTGATTGGCCAACCATGTTCGGCACTGCGACAACGCTTGCGGTTTGCTGTGCACTTCGCGAATCTGCTCGCGCGGCGTGCGGCTGAGCAGGTTGTGGTGGATCGGCAGCAAGACTTCGCCACAAATCTTGACGTTCACTCGGACGAACATTCCCAGCGTATCGACAATGCGTCCGTCGGTGCTGTTTTCGATCGGCACCAGTCCCGACTGAGCATCGCCGCGAACGATCGAATCGAACACCGCGGGAATCGTCGCAACAGCGGCCATCGGCGCGGCATCGCCGAAAAACTTCAGCGCCGCCAGGTGGCTGTAACTGTATTGGGGGCCAAGGTAAGCGATCCGCTCGGTGTGCAGTTTCGATAGCCCGATCGCCGCAGCATGACGCAACCAAGCCGCGACCGCATCCGATGACAGCGTGGATTCGTCAGCGGCTTCGGTGGTGAGTTCCGCGGCGACCAGTTCGTCGATCTGGCGGCCTTGTGCGTTCATTAGGCCTGCGAGTTCGACGCTGCCATCCTGGATGAATTGGCGCCGAACCATTTCTGCACGCTGCTGTATCAGATCGATCAATTGACGGTCGATCGAGGCGAGATTCGATAAATCTGCCAAGGGATGCTCCTGGGTTAGGTGGCAAGTGTCTGTGAACCGGTTGGTTATCGGCCAAGGCTGTCATTCTGACAACACCAGCGGTAATCGTGAAAGCGACCACTTGGCAAAGTGGCAGGAATTAGCTGCGACATTCGCCGCGAAAACCTGAAACCACCCTTCCGAAAGCGAACGGTGGAATTGTAAGTGCTTGATTTGAAAAGCCTTACACCGCATGGCAGGCGGCGGGTGACGATTGTGGCACGGATGTTGCCATAAGCGTACAGTCGAAACAGTTCGTCAGCCGGATGTGCCCCAGATAAGGCGCTCCAGTTGGTGATTCCAGCATAAATTAACCTGCCCAGATTCTACACAAAATCGGAGTAATCCCAGCGATGGCTCAAGGCGAAAAGATTATCGGTATCGACCTCGGCACCACCAACAGCGTGGTCGCGATCATGGAGGGCAGCGAGCCCAAGGTGATCCCCAATGCCGAAGGTAACCGGCTGACCCCCAGCGTCGTCG
>DNWZ01000069.1 GCA_003506095.1 Planctomycetaceae bacterium
AGCACTTTCAATGCCGCGATCTGCAAGTCCATCGCCGCGAAAACATCTGCTTGGTCAAGCGTTGGGTCAGGTTGTGCGCGGGCAGGAAACAAACCGAAGCGGTCGCGATCGTATGCCGAACCTGTTGATGGCGGCGGTTGATAGTCCCACATGCCGCTGTTGACAAAATCACGCTGTCCCAACACGTCAACAATTTTTGGCGTGTGAATCGGGTCACCTGCCCGCGCATAAATCAGCACGGGCGAGTCGAGCGATAGCGGTTTCCAGATCGTCGGTTCCAATCGCCGAATCAACTTTAAATCGCGCCGCGAACAGGCCAATAAAGATGTACCGCGTTGGGTCAACGGCAGCCACCATCCGCCTTGCGATTCATCGTCGCGCCAGTAGCTCATCTGTTGGCTGTCTCGTAAGTCGGCAAACAACCGGCGATGTTCGACCAATCGCCCTGCCACCAGCGCGCGTCGGGGTTCATCGTGCAAGCGGGCGGATTGCGAGCCCGTGGAATCGCGTCGTTGCACAGGTCCGAGCACCCAAGCGACCATACCGGTTGATCGCGAATCATCCGTCAGGATGGTGCCGGTATCTGGTGCGTCTGCGAGCGCGTTTTGCAACATACGAGGATCGAGATTGGCATCCAATCCCCATCCGGATGTGCGAATCATGACGGCCAATACGAAAACCATCCCAGCGATTGATAATAAAGATTGCAGTTGCGACCGCCAGGCAGGTGATGGCGAAACGGGCTGCTGCGAAACGGGCCAGTATCGAGGTGATGCTAAGATTTTGACCGTCATCCACATGATCGCCAGCGGCATATTCACCGCCGACGTCCACGCAAAAAATTGCATTACGATTGTGACCGCAATGTGGCTATGCCGTTGTGATGAGAACAGCAATGCAACAAACGTGAACAGCGTCAACAGTAGGAAAACGATATGGCTTAGCCCCCAAGTCACATCCGTCAACGCAGTCCAGTCGGTACCCGCCAGAGTCCATGGCGGTGTCACCATCCATGCGGCCGTTTGTGAAAACGAATCGATCCAAACGCGCCATCCGATCGGGTTGATCAGGGCAAAACAAAACGCAACCGTAACGGAGCCTGCGAACTCTCGAAACAGTGATCTAACTTCACTGGTTTGCATGGCATTCCAAAGGCGGCTCAGGCCTGCGACCACGACCATCGAGATGCCAACGAAACAATGGTTTCCGAAATTGGCCCAAAACAGAAATAGAATCGCCAGGCTGAGGAAATACGCACGCGTGTCGGTTGGCCGACCGTTATCGCGCCGAACGATCCAGGCAGCGACCACGGCAGTCGCGACGACATCAAACAGGATTGGCACCGGATCTAGATAGGGCGATAGCGCTGCCAGCGAGATCGCCACCAGAGCGACTGGCGCAGACGTGTTCGGATTGTCGGCAGATTCGTCGCCCAGCCAGCGACGCCAGCCGAAGACTGCTAGGGCCGAAGCCGCAATTACCACAGCGACACGGACCAGCATCCATCCGCTTGCGCCAAACAACAAGTAAATCGCGGTGGAAACGATCGCGCCGACCGAGGTGGATTCACCTTGCGATTCATGGATCAAGAGGTCAACGCTTGGCCATAGACTTGCTGTGGCGATCGCTTGTCGCCCGCAACTGAGTTGCCACCAAGTCAGGTCGCTTGATATCGGTTGCAACGCAACAGCAGCAAACGCAAACAACGCAACGATCGCGACCAAGTACGACAGCAAAGGCTTAATAAGCGGTGGACGTGATTGTGTCGTTGTTTGGCGAACCAATGCATCTGGCGACCTATCATCCGCAGGACGGATGTGTGAAGTCGGCCTTTTTCGTTTTGCCATAACTGAGAAATTGTCCGCAAATCGTTCGCCGCAACAGGCTCACTTCAGCGAATCGGTTGTTAAGTTTTTGAGGTATTCGATCGATTGCGGAACTTGGGTATCGATCGATGGGCTCTCGTCTTCGATATAATAATGTTTGACGCCTGCTTTTTTCGCGGCCATCAGTACGCGTGGTAAATCGATTTGACCGGTGCCGAGCGCGACGTCGTTCTCGACGGGCGTTTTTCCAGAAAGATCACCTTGAACACCCTTCTTTAAGTCCTTTAGGTGCAACAGGGGAATCCGATCGCCATACTTCTCGATCATTGCAACCGGATCGGCACCGGGAAAATGTACCCACAGGATATCGAGCTCGATGCTGACATACTTTGGGTCGGTTTCTTGCATCAGAACATCGAATAGGGTGCCATCTTCGTAAGGCACAAACTCATAACCGTGGTTGTGATAACAAAAATGCAGCCCATGCTTTTCGAGCAATTCTTTTCCGACGCGATTGAACACTTCGGCCGTTTGCCGAGCAAACTCAAGTGAGAAGGGTGCTTTATGAGGAACCCAAGCGACACGGACATACTTCGCACCAAGCGTCTTCGCGTTCGCGGCAACTTCATCGGTCTTATTTTGAACGTCGTCGAAACTGACGCCCAACGAGGAACAAAACATATCGCGTTCATCGAGCATCTTGCGCAGTTCGGCCGCCGACTTGCTGAATAGGTTTGAAAACTCCATATCCTTGATGCCAAGGTCGCGGATTTTGTCTAGCGTCCCTTCGACGTCGTTGGAAAGTTGGTTGCGATAGGTGTACGAGACCATCCCTGGCATTTCGGGAAAGATCGATTCGGCGGCGGTCGTGACAAAACCGGGAATGCACGCGATGACCACGATCAGGCAACTGGCCAGGCGGCGGGATGAGAACAGGCTGCGGCGATTCATGAGGGAAAACAGCGGTATCGAGTGGACGGGACGAGAGACATTGAAAGCCTATCTGAAAACCGAAAAGATCTGCCTCTAGCGGCAATGCGGCGAATGGTTTTCGGCTAGGCTTTTAGAACACCGCGATTATAGCGACTGGCAGAGATCTTGCCCTGTGGTGCGCTGCGATCGAATCTTTGAATCGCCGCGCCGCTAACGCAGTCGGTCGCCCAGTGCATCTCGGCGGGTGACGATTTGCCCGCGAAAACGCTATTGTCTGGCGATAAGTGGTCGCAACACAACAGGCTGAACAATCACATGAATACGACGGGACCCATGAAGGAATCTGATTGATGCTTGGGATGATGGAGTTTGTTGACGATCTTTTGATCATTTTAACCACCGGGTTGTTTGCGGGAATCCTTTGCCGGCGCGGCAACATCACGCCTTTGATGGGTTATCTGGGCGTTGGCGTGTTGATCGGCCCGGCGGTTTTGGGATGGGTCAAAAGTGAGCAGGAAGAAATCGAACATTTGGCGGAGCTGGGGGTTTTCTTCTTGCTGTTTTCGATTGGGCTGGAACTGTCCTTGGACGAACTGAAGCGGATGGGCCGTTTTTTGGCTACCGGAGGCCCGCTGCAGCTTTTGCTGACCGCAATTCCGGTCGCGGGTTTGTTGATCTGGGCCGGTTGGAGCATTCCGGCTTCGGTCTTGATCGCCGCCGCGCTCGGTTTCAGCTCCACCGTCTTGGTATTTAAAGCCTTGGGCGAGATGGGGCAAACCAATACCGAACTTGGTCGTCGCGCGATCGCGATTCTGCTTTTTCAAGACGCTGCGCTTGTCCCTCTGTTGTTGTGCGTGCCCCTTTTAGCTGGCACCGGCGAAGCGGCTGGTGTGGGACAATGGATACGGCTGGGTATATCGTCGATGATGTTCCTGGGCGCGACATTTGGGCTGCGAATCTTGCTAAGTCGCTCAATCATTCCGCGGATTACACGCCATCGCAGTCCCGATTTGGTAGTCCTGTTGACGTTGACCATTCTGGGCGCGGTGACATTGGCCGCGCACCGCATGGGGTTGCCGCCGGCAATCGGCGCCTTTGCCGCCGGTTTAGCGTTCGGCGGCAATCGTTGGTCCGAGCAGATTGATTCGCTGATTTTACCGTTTCGCGAAGCGTTTTCGGCGGTTTTTTTCGTCAGCTTGGGGTTGCTGGTCAATTTGGTCGACATCATCCGTGATCCGATTGTTGCGGTCAGCGGGATCGCGATGCTGATGGCCATCAAGGCATTCGCGGCCACGGTCGCACTGCGGGCAACAGGAATTTCCTGGAAAAAATCTTTCTCGCCATCGCTGGGGCTGGCGCATGTGGGCGAGTTCGCATTCGTCTTGATCCTGTTGGCCGCTTCGTCGGGTGTGATCACCGCCGACCAGCGGCAACAGGTGCTAGCGATTGCCGGCGGCACCTTATTGCTTTCGCCTGTGTTGATACGTTTCGGTTTTGGAAAACGCAGTTCGGATGCCGATGTCGCAGACGACTCACATACTAAGATTCGTGTGAATGATTTTGACAACCGGCGATTGGCGATTGTGATTGGAATGGGCCCCGTCGGTCGCGCGGTGGTTTCACGAATGGAAACCTTAGGCCATGAGATTTGTGCGATTGACATCAATCCGCTGAACTTGCAAGCGTTCAATCAATTCGGCATTCCCACGGTTACGGGCGATGCCGAAACATCCGAGGTGCTGCTATCCGCTGGCGTTCAACGGGCACAGATCGCGATCGTCTGCGTTCCGGTTGATGAAGTCGCGGAACGAACGGCACGCGCGATTCGGCGAATCAATCGGGAGATTCGAATCGTGGTTCGATGTCGTTACGCGAGAAACGCGGACGAGATGCGTAAAGCCGGCGCCGATTTCGTATTCAGCGAAGAGGCTTATGCTGCGATCGAACTGGTGCGGATGGTTGACGAGTAACATCGCGTTTGCTGCGACGCGACCGCTGTGAAAGCAGCGTGTCGCGAAACAATGCCAAGTTTTGCGCGGCGTCAAAAACGGTTCAGCAACGCGGTTTACGAGCGATCCAGACGCTGCAATCGGCGTGACGCAATACATATCTGGTGACACTGCCCAGGAACAGTTGGCTGATCGCGCTGCGACCTGTGTCGCCCAGCATCACCAAATCGACGCCGTTTTCCTGAGCAAACTCGGTGATGACTTGCCCGATCGAGTCGCCTTCGAGGATATGCGTTGCGACGTTCGAAACCGCTGGCTTCAGCCGCTGGGCCACTTCTTCGATCATCGCTTTGCCATCCTTGCGGGCGGCGTCAATGTCTTGCGACGTCGCGCGGGCAAACATCGAACCTTGTGGCAACACGTGGACCAGATGCACGTCACATTTCGGACCCCACGAACTCTTTACGAACTCATCGACGGCCAATCGCGACGGTTCTGAACCGTCGTAAGCGATCACCACTCGCATCGGCGAAGTCGTATCAGGAACCTTGTCGGAACGAACGGCCAGCACGGAACAGCAGGCTTGCGTGGCAACGAAATCACTGGTGCTGCCTAACAGCATGCGAGCGATCGCCGAGTGGCCTTGAGCCCCGATGACGATCAAATCGACGCCCGCGCGTCTGGCTTCTTCGGTAATCGTATGACCGACGTGGCCATGGCAAATCAAATGATTGGTCACCACATCGTCGCCCACGAACAGCGAAGCGATTTTTTCGAATCCTTCTTTCGCCCGTGCCTCTTCGGTTTGAATGAACTCTGGCAACCAAGCGTAAGCCATGCCGCCGGAATCATCGGGCGGCATATAGATTACGGTCAGGATGTGGACTTCCAGCGGTCCCGCGTGAGGTAACGTAGCGAACATTTTCGCCGCTTCGCCGGCATTGTGCGAGCCATCAGTTGCGATCAGTGCTTTCATCGAGGCATTCTCCGAGGATCCGAATTGTAATTGGCCAGCCATTGAAGGCCCTGCGCCTCCTGTTCTTCATGCTGTTCAAAAGCATCTACAAACAAACCGACTTGATCGATCGCTTGTTGGAATGAATCAAACGGTGGTTCAAGTTCACTCAGCTTTGCGATCAAGTCATCGATTCGCTGAGTCAGATGTTGATGATCGTTGATCGCGCGGCGGCGAGTCGTTTTCACTTCGAGGCAATCGGACGCTTGTTGCAGATCGTCGCCGAGCGACTCTTCGCGATCAAAGTGCTGTTTCATTCGCTGTCGCATTTGGCTTAGTCGGGCCGCCAATTCGCCAAAACGTGGAATGCCACGCTGGCTGACTTGCCCCAGCCACAATGTGGTGTCGCGAATGCTCCGCGACAAATCCTGGTGCTCGTCGTTCCACTGTTGCAGCAGCGGCGCCAGCGATTGGAGGCAGTCAGAATCTTGATGGACGCCATCAGCTTGAACAGCGGTGATGCCGTTTGGATCAGCATTCAAGGAATGTGAGTCGTGTGTTTCTTTCATGACCGTACACCTTTTGTCGCGGATGTTGGGACCCTGTTGATTCAACCTAGTTAGGATTGATCCAGGGAAACAGAATCGTTGCAATCAGCAGTGCAGCAATGCGACGCGTTGGGGAGGGGAGTGCGAGTCATGATGAGGAGCTTCCGAAACGCGACGCTATCGAAACGCCGCTGCCCTCATTCTAGAATGTTTACACGCTCAGAGATAGCAACCTGCACCTCGAATCGAGCTTTGATTGCGGTTTGCACGAGGGGTTTATTGTCGCAGCCATCGTGGGGGACCGGCAAAATCGCAGGTAAAAGCGATCAGAACGGTGCGTCATCTTCGTCGAACGCTTCGGCGAAACGGCTGTTGGCCGACTCAGTCACGATCTCCGTCGCACCTTCGCCGCCGCCGCTGCTGAGCACTCGGAACCCGGTCGCTTCGGCGTTCAAGAAGAACTTAACTTCGCTCTGTGAATCTCGTTGCCACTTGCGTCCATTGAGCATGTAATCGGCCTCGATTTCGTCGCCGACCTGCAACTGGTCGACTGAATCGCAAGCGTCACGGGTAAACTCCAGCGGCACATAGTTGGTGAAGCTGCCCTTTTCTTGTTCTAGCACCACCACTCGCTTGCGAAATCCTTTTTGACCATACGTTTTGGTCTCTTCGATCAAATGGACCACGCCCCGCACTTTCGCATCACTCATCTCACACGCCCTGTCGAAAACGGATATCGGATATTTGTTGGTCAAATTGTCGTACGGTCGGGTGCCGAAACACCCGTCCAGACGTCCACTGCGTTCTTTCGCAAAAGTGTATCGCATGTCCGCCGGTGCCACCATCGCTGCCAAGCGGATTCACAGTCTTGCCGATTTCGCCGTGGCTGACAAAGCGGCATCCGTGTTAACCTAATCGTTACCGATCGCCACACTCGCCGCCTCTGAAACCGGGTATTGCCTCATCAACGCTTCAAACGTCTTGGATCTTGACGTCGTAAATTGCCGATGTTTGCGATGCTTTCGCCCGCAAGACCTCTGTTTCTGCGACCGGATCCCCCGAGTTGACAATCGCACACTGATTTGGATCCTGCAGCACCGGCGTGAACGATTTCATCGCTTCAATACCGCGCGAATCGTGGCTCAATCGTTGCAGCGATGTCGGTTGCTGGTCGATCACAACGTGGCACTGAGGGAAAGATTCGACAACTGCGAACTTTCGCCCCGAGCGGGACTGCTGTACCCAGGCGACGATTCAACGTTGCTGACACAGATCGTCCCAGGCGAAATGCCTGATCAACTGGTCATTTTGGACGGCACTTGGCACCACGCCAAAACGCTGTTCCGTGAAATCCCGAAGTTGCAAACCCTGCCCCGCTATCGTCTGGAACCTTCGTCACCGGGAAACTATCGCATTCGTCGCGAACCGAACGAACACGCATTGTCGACACTCGAAGCGACCGTTGCGGCGCTGCGGGCTGTCGAACCCGAAACAGAATCGCTGGGCGAATTGGTTGGCGCGTTTGAAAAAATGGTCGACGATCAATTGATACGCACTTCCACCAACTGGCGCAGCAATTCTCGGCGCACCGTGGGTGCGAGAAACATTCCGCGAGCGCTGATCGGCGACCTCAGCAGGATTGTCGTCGCGTATGGTGAACGCGAAAAAGGCGAACGCCCGGTTGATCGGTCGCTGCCGCCATCCAAGCCGATGCCCGTCGTGTGGCACGCAAAGCGTTTGGTTACCGGCGAAACCTTCGAATGCGCGATCCAGTCGCCATCGCTGCGAGATGANNCGGCCCAATGAATCCGTTGTGGTTTATCACGCCTCGACCGCCGCCCTTTTGGATCACATCAATGCCAGCTTCTGTCCACAGTTGATCTTAAAGTCGATCAAGCTCGATTCACAAACGTCCCAAAAATCGTTGGATCATGTATTGGAATCGCGGCATATCAAGCCCGAGTTGAGCGGCGAGTCTCGCGCCGCCGATCGGTTGGCCAAGGCGATCGCCTTTGTTCATTATCTGAACCGATTTGCCGATATCCGGGCAGAATAATTTTTTTCGGCCTACCCACCCCAAAGAGGAGGCGGGGTAGAATACATGATTCGGAGTGTTTCTTTGTACACGCACGTTGTCCAAGCTTCCGTTCAGTGGCGACTGAGGTTACCATAGCGGCTGCTCCAACGGAGCTTTAGTAGCCTTCGCTTACCTTTTTCCTGTTCCCTCAAGGGCTTCTTGCGCATGTCCAAAAAGCAAACTTCACGACGCGACTTCATCAAAGTCACGTCGAAAACGGCCGCCGCTGCTGCGGTTGTGCCTTACTTTACTTCAACTCAGAAAGCCTTTGCTAACGAGTCCAAAAATGATCGGCCGCAAATCGGCTGTATCGGTGTGGGCAGCATGGGAACCGGCGACGCGCATGGTCACAACGGCTTTGGTGATATCGTTGCCGTCTGTGACGTCGATTCACGACACGCCGATCGCGCGAAAAACGACGAACGAATCGGTAAAGGCAAAGCCGATTCTTATGGTGATTATCGCAAGGTGTTGGAGCGTAAGGATATCGATGTGGTCAGCATCGTGACGCCCGATCATTGGCACGTCAAAATCGCGATCGAAGCGTTGCAGGCCGGCAAACACGTTTTTTGTCAAAAACCTTTGACTTTGACGTTGGAAGAAAATCAGTTGATCCGAAACGCTTGTGACAAGCATAAGGATTTGGTGTTCTTCATCGGCACCCAACAACGCAGCGATAAGGATCGTTTCCTACGCGCCGTCAACATGGTGCAAAAAGGTTTGTTGGGCGACATCCAACAGATTACCGTCGGCATCAATGGCAGCCCCACCGGTGGTCCGTTTCCGGTCGCAGTGCCGCCATCGGAACTGGATTGGAACATGTGGCAAGGGCAAGCCGAAGCGGTCGATTTTCGCGTAAAACGATGCCATTACGAGTTCCGTTGGTGGTACGAATATTCCGGCGGTAAGTTCACCGACTGGGGGGCTCACCACGTCGACATCGCGACTTGGGCGATCAAGCACCATGAGGCTGGGATGGGCCCGGTTGAGATCGATGGCACCGATGCCAAGCATCCGGTTGAATACAAGAATGGCTATGCCGTTGTTGACGACTCTTATAACACCTCGCATGACTTCAACGTCAAGTGTCGGTTCGAAAACGGCGTTCAGATGAACATCACCAGTCGTGGCGATAATGGCGTTTTGTTCGAAGGGTCCAAGGGCAAACTGTTTGTCAATCGAGGCAAAATTACTGGCACACCGATCGAAGAAAATTGGGACAAGGATCACTTCGGCAGCGACGCGCTTACCGAGCTTTATAAGGGCAAGCCGCACGAAGGTCATAAGAACAATTTCTATCGTTGTATCCGCGAAGGCGGCTTGCCAGTTTCAGACGTCTACAGCCACGTGCAGATGATGAACACGTGCCACTTGGCCGCGATCGCCGG
>DNWZ01000691.1 GCA_003506095.1 Planctomycetaceae bacterium
GACAATTTCGGGTGCGTCAGCAACGCTTCGAGCAGCCGCTGGGCCTGCAGCGGTCGGCCCAGCGAAACTGCGCGCTGAGCCAACAGCGCCGTGGCGTCGCGCCCGGCTTCGCTGTGGAAAAATCGTCTGCGCACTTCAGCGACCGATTCCCAATCACGCGACGCTGCAGCACCGTTTAACAGTTCGCGCGCCTCCGGGCCGTAACGAAGCTCGTATATGTCGATCCCCGCAGCCGGCAACGAACTGAGCAATCGACGTGCTTCGCCAAACAGCGTGTTGCGAATCGCGATGTTCCGCCCGGCTGTCGGATCGACGGCGTCAAGAAAGAAATCCTGGCCAGACAGTTCGTCT
Source organism: Planctomycetaceae bacterium (assembly GCA_003506095.1). Taxonomy (GTDB): domain Bacteria; phylum Planctomycetota; class Planctomycetia; order Pirellulales; family Pirellulaceae; genus UBA6163. The sequence continues at coordinate 352 of DNWZ01000691.1, forward strand.
TCGTCGTCGCTGGACGGTTGGCGTTGCAGCAGATCGCCGAGCGTTACGACCGCTTCGCTGTAGCGTTTTTGGCCAATCGCTCGCTCGGCTTCACGCAATTGCTGCAGCATTCCCCGTGGCGGTTCGATCAATCGCCCCGCTTCGGTCTGGTGGCCCATTTGAAACAGCGCCTGAGCATCGGCTGGCTGCAGCCCAGCAATCGTGATGCCGATCAGACAAATCGAAACAAGGATCGCATTGTGAAGCATGGGGTCTTCCGTGGTGGAACAACTATCAAGAGCCGAATCGCCGCGAGTGCGTATCCGCTTCCTACGGCTTCATTGTATCGCATATCCAGCGACGAAATGCACCGGCAGCGTAAATCACGAAAGAAAAAACGGCACGAATCAGCCCGCGTTTTGCGTCGCAAGGCTGATCGACATCGCGTACGATCCCGACTCGTAACGGCGGCCAAAGGATGTTCGGGGCGGTTTCACCTTGGACATCGGCACGGTGCCCAGTGCCTGCTTCAACTGGCCGACTTGATCCGGTGACATTTCCACCGACGATTGCTCGAACCAACCGATCGCTTCGCTGAAACTTTCGCGACGCAGCACCACTGCGTTGGCCCCGAAACCCCGTCTGTGAACCAAAACCACGCGACTCAGCTCATCGTTGCCTTCCAATACCGACAAAATCGTTTCGTCCATATCGACCTAACGGGGTTGCAAAGGTGGGTTGAGCGACCGGTGAAGGGGAAGGCGAGTTGCTGTTGAGAGTCAATCTCAATATCAATAGCGTAAGCATCTGCGAGGGCGTGTCAATAGATTTCGTCACAAAAGTCGTAGGCACCCTCCGTGTGCCGTAACCAACCAAGTTTCGATAATCATTTTCTGCAGACGGTACACGGCGTGTGCCGGCTACCTTACGTTGTTGGGGGTGTTAGCTCCGCGGATTTGCGGCTAACCTTCAACTCCGCCCGTGGAAGTTCCCTCCCGCCACTCAAGCCGATTCGCCACACAATGGAAAACGGCCCGCCCACCGCCGAAATCGCCGCCCAAACCACCGCCTCAGCCGCTGGTGCCAAGCCGTTTTGGTCCGAAGACATCTGGGCCATCGTGCTCGGTATGGCCATGCTCGCCCTCGCCTTCACCGCCGCACTGGTTTGGAGCGATGACGTTTCGGGCCGGTTCAGTTCGCCTGGCAAATGGTCGAACGATCCCTGGGCGTCGATGGTCGGCAAAGGCGAAGTTCCGCTTTGGAAATCGTCGCTGGCGTCGCTGGTCGCGATCAGCCTGCTGGCAATCCCAGCGATGATGCTGACCCGGCGCGACAACAAAAGCGGTGCGCCGCTGCGGATCACGGCCGGTTTCTGGACAATCGCCTTGCTCGCAACCGCCGCTTTCGTAATGGCTGGCCAAGAAGTCGTCAAACAGTACGGTTTTGAATATGTCCTGTGGGCACTCGTTCTTGGGTTGGTGATCAGCAACACGATCGGCACACCAGCATGGATGCGTGGCGCGGTCCGTGGCGAATTGTTCATCAAATGGGGCTTAGTGCTGCTGGGGGCCGAAGTCTTGATCGGCAAACTGTTGCTGCTCGGCTTGCCGGGCATCCTCGTCTCCTGGTTCGTCACTCCGATTGTCCTGGTCGTCACTTTCCTGTTCGGTTGCCACATACTGAAAATTCGCTCGCCATCGCTTGTCATGGTCGTCGCTGCGGATATGTCGGTTTGTGGCGTTTCCGCAGCGATCGCGACGGCGGCGGCTTGCCGAGCCAAACGCGAAGAGCTGTCGTTGGCGATTGCTCTGTCGCTCTGTTTTACTGCCGTGATGATGGTCGCGATGCCAATGACACTGCGTTTGGCCGGCGTGAACGAGATTGTCGCCGGAGCCTGGATCGGCGGCACGATCGACTCGACCGGTGCGGTCGCGGCTGCCGGTGCGCTGATGGGTGGCGAGGGACCGGACGCCAAGGAACGTGCCGAGCGAGCGGTGAAGATCGCGACGACGGTGAAGATGATTCAAAACATATTGATCGGCGCGATCGCCTTCGCTGTTTCGGTTTATTGGGCGACCAAATACGAAACAGATGCGGATCCGAAGCAGCCTCAAACGAATCTAGGTGCCAAACAGTTCGGTGCAGAAGTTTGGAATCGCTTCCCCAAGTTCGTGCTCGGTTTCGTTGGCGCATCAATCATTGCAAGCGCGATCGTCGCCACCGGCAGTGCTGGCGACTCGCTGGTCACGGCCAGCATCGACGGGATCACAAAAAACATTCGTGGTTGGTTGTTCTGTTTAGCATTCGTTTGCATCGGACTGGAAACAAACTTCCGCACACTCTTGCCGGCGCTCAGCGGCGGAAAAACGGTTCTGCTGTATGTCTGCGGCCAGGCGTTCAATATTCTGTTAACCGGCTTGATGGCTTACCTCGTGTTCGGTTGGCTGTTCTATGATGCGATCTTGAGTTGGTTGCCTGCCGGAACGACACCATGACAAACGATCGCGTGCCCATCCATTCACCCGGCGTTCCTACTTCTGGCATCATTGGATTGTCGGCTACCGTCTTGGTCATCGTATCTGTTTGGGGCTGGGTATTGCCGATGGTTGGCAATCGCCCCACGATTCGACAATCGATCGAGAACACTCAGCGACTGGGGATCAACCCGGCTGCGGTCTTCTATACCGATGTGTACGAAAAAACCAAAACACCTCAACCACTTTGGCAACAACAATAAGGGTTTCGATTTTATGAGAGTGATTGTCACGAAGGATCGCGCCGCGATGGGCGCATGGGTCGCAGAGCATGCCGCCGCCGATCTCCGCGCGGCGATTGAGTCGCACGGCGAAGCGAGGCTGATCATCGCAACGGGGTCCAGCCAATTCGAAGTGCTGCAGGCCTTGGCCGCCCGCACCGATGTCGATTGGTCAGCCGTCACGGGTTTTCATTTGGATGAATATATCGGAATCTCACAATCGCATCCGGCATCGTTCTGTCGTTACTTACGCGAGCGGTTTGTCAGCAAATTGCCGTTGAAGCAGTTTTATTATCTCGATGGCGAAGGCGACGCACGGGCGACGATCGCATCGGTGGGTGCAAAGCTGACGGCTGCGCCGATCGATGTCGCGCTCGTCGGGATTGGCGAAAACGGCCATTTGGCTTTCAATGACCCGCCCGCAGATTTTGAAACCGACGAACCTTACATTCGGGTCGAACTCGACGAACCGTGTCGCTTGCAACAAGTCGGCGAAGGTTGGTTCGCCGGTTTAGGTGACGTGCCGACGCATGCGATCAGTATGTCGATCCGCCAGATTATGAAAACGCGTACGATCTATTGCAGCGTGCCCGACGAGCGGAAGGCGGCTGCGGTTCGGGCGACGTTGGAAGATGAGATTTCGCCACAGATTCCGGCGAGCGTTTTACGCAATCATGGCCAGGTGACGTTGATTGTCGATCGCGCCGCCGCTTCGCAAATCAGCCCCGCAACTCAAGCGACAGTGGAGATGGTATGAGTGGCAGTGGCTGGATCGACGTGCAAGTCAATGGATATGGCGGTATCGATTTCAATGCAGATGAGCTGTCGTTAGACGAAGCTTTGAAGGCATGTCAATTATTAGAATCCGATGGTGTCGCAGCGATTCTGCCGACGATCATCACCGCTCCGTTGGATCTTATGGTTCAGCGGATCAAGCGATTAGCAGATTGGATCGACGGTGTGCCAGAGATCGCGGCGAAGTTTGTTGGCATTCATGTCGAAGGACCGTTCATCAACAGCCAAGTCGGATATGTGGGCGCCCATCCGCCGCTAGCCGTATTGCCGGCAACCGTTGATGCGGCCGAGCGTCTTATCGGTGCCGGTGGCGGGCACGTTAAACTGCTGACGCTGGCGCCCGAATGCGACCAGAACTTTGCAGTGACCCAGTGGTTGGCTGACCAGCGGATTTTGGTCGCCGGCGGCCATTCGGATGCGTCGCTCGACCAGTTGAAAGGGGCGATCGATGCTGGGCTGAAAATGTTCACACATCTGGGCAACGGTTGTCCTGTGATGATGCATCGTCACGACAACATAATTCAACGAGTGTTAAACGTATCCGATCGGATTGCCATATCGTTCATTGCAGACGGGCATCATGTTCCGCCGGTAGCATTGAAAAACTTTTTGAATCTTGTGCCAGATGAAAACATCNNGGAGCGGCGTGGTCAGCCGACCGAAAACACTTCGCCGGATCCGCATCGACATTACCGATGATGCGCCGCGTACTCAAGACGATGTCGATCCCAGACGCACAACTCGACCGCTGGATGATCACCAACCCCGCAAGGTTGCTCGCGATGACCAAGAAATAACCCCACCCCAAAAAATCTCCGTGCCTCCGTGCCTCCGTGAGAGCCCCCGGCCGATCAAAATCCCCTGAACCGAAGCTCTCACGGAGGCACCAAGGCACAGAGTCCAAAGCCCCACCGGCCCCAGAAAAACCTCCGTGTATTCGTGCCCCTGTGAGACACTCCGACCGAACAACTCAAACAACCTCACGTTACCAAACAGGCACTAAAGCTGGCCATTAATAACCCGCGTGATCCCATTCTTCATCAGTTCCTCGCCGAAATTGAGCAGGTAACCGAGCTTCAACCCAGAAAGCTTCAAATAAGTCAGTATCTGCTTTTTATGAACCGGATGAATCTTCTCAACAGACTTCATCTCAAGAATCACCAGCTTGTTAATCACGATGTCGGCTCGGAAGCCTTCTTCAAAGACGACACCCTCAAACTCGATCCGCACCGGCACCTGTCGCTCCACCGTTAAACCCGCCTGCTCCAACTGCCTTGCCAGCACGGTCTCGTAAACGACCTCCAACAGCCCAGGGCCCAGCCCTCGATGCAACTTGACCGCGCAATCCACCCCAATCGTCCCCATTTCATTCTCAGTCATCGCTTTCAACACGCTTGGTTAGGAAACAGAAAATCACCCGAATGGTGAAATAGTGCCGTTCCGAGCTGCGAAATTCTCTGGACGAGTGGAGATTTGTTTGCCGATTAGGTACGATTGAGACAAAAGCGGTTGGTCGATCCACTGGACGATGCCGCTTCCCGCCTTGAATCCAACCCGCCTCACGCCCCCGCTAACGGAATCTCGCCATGCGTGTAACACAAAATTGTGAAGGTACCAGTCGCCGCGATTGCCTTCGACTCGGCTTAGGAGGGCTGTTTGGTGGCGGCCTTGTGAACGCTCTTCAAGCCCGCGACGTGGCGGCGTCCAGCGGCGATGGAGCGAAACGGCTGGCCAAAGCGAAATCCTGCATCCTGATCTGGATGGACGGCGGTCCGACCCACTTCGAAACCTTCGACCCTAAGCCCGAAGCGCCGATGGAAATCCGGGGCGAGTTCGAACCGATTGCGACCAAGGTGGCCGGAGTTCAATATTCCCAGCACATGACTCGTCTTGCCGCATCGCTCGACAAATACGCGATGATCCGTTCCATTCGCCACGACCAAGGCAATCACGGTGCAGGCAATCACTACATGATGACCGGCTCGCCGACACGGATTCCTGTCGGCTGCGGTGCATTCGTCAGTTTCCACCCGAGCATGGGATCGGTCGTGGCCAAAGAATGCAGCACAGGTGCCGCACTGCCTGGCTATTTTTCGATGCCACAAATGTCCCGCAGCGGTGGTCCGAACTTCCTCGGTGCCAAGTATGCCCCGTTCGTTGTCGGCGATGACCCGAACAACAAAAACTTTCGCGTCCGCGATGTCGCTGTGCCGCTCGACCTATTGGGCGATCGCTTTCAACGCCGCAACGACATCCGCAAACTCGTCGACCGCATGAATCGTTTCACTGACGAAACAGCCGGTGATCCTGCGGTCGCGAACGACGAATACTATCGTCAAGGGATGGACCTCGTAACGTCAACAGAAGCGCAAGCCGCATTCGATATCAGCAAGGAAAAAGACGAAGTTCGTGACGCTTATGGTCGCAACCCGCTGGGCCAGCGAGCACTTTTAGCTCGTCGATTGGTCGAAGCCGGAGTGCCATTCATTACCGTTTACGACGGCGGCTGGGACCATCACAGCGACCTCTTCGGCGCTTTGACAACTCGTTTGCCTAGCTGGGATCAAACCGTTGCAGCGCTGATCAACGATCTGGATCAACGCGGCTTGCTCGAATCGACACTGGTCATCGCGATGGGCGAGTTCGGACGCACGCCGAAAATCTCCACGCTGTCGGGGCAAACCAAAGCAGGCCGCGACCACTGGGCCAACGCGATGAGCGTGCTGATGGCCGGTGGCGGAACACCCGGCGGAACCGTCGTCGGCGCGACCGATCGCAACGGCTATTCGGCGAACGAACGAGTGCTTTCGCCAGAGAACCTTGTCTCGACGATCTATACCAAACTCGGCATCGATCCCAACAAGATTCTTTACACACCGCAAGGCCGCCCGTCGCACCTAGTCAGCGATCCGACCACGATCACTGAATTGATGTAAGTTCAGCGAACCGAATCAGCGACAACAAACCACCGGGCAATCACTCGTTTTTGCCCGGTCGATGGCTCGTTGGTAACAGCGGGCCTTGCACAGTTTCGCAATCGTCTGTCGCCGACATCGTTTTTACCGAAGCAGTTTGCTTCGATGGTCAGAAAACGGTTGTCATTTTCGGTTAAGATCCGACGGTCAAAATCTTTACAGGCTTTTTCGTGACGGCGATTGTATGGGGCTGCGTTTACTAGCGCTTATCGTATTGGCGATTGCCATTCCATTGACCACGGTGGCCCTTCGCGATTCCATTTCAGTATTGCGCCCGCAACCGGCAATCTACTCTGGCGGAACAAGTTATCCGGCATCGAACTTGCCATTTCATTTTGCAAATATTGGCGAACCCGTGGTCGGACTGCCGCTGATCACCAATGTCCAAATTGTCGATTTTGATGGGGATGGACAAAACGATGTTTTAGCCGCCGATGCGGTCGCCAACCGAATCTTGATGCTGCAGCGACAAAGCGACGGGGCTTGGCTGGAGTCGGTTTTGATTGCTGACGTGATGGCTCCGGCCCATATCACGGTGATCGACATCGACCAGGATGGGGATCAGGATGTGATTGTTTCGGTGCTAGGAAACATCATGCCCGACGATGGAGTGATTGGGCGAGTTGAGCTGTTCGAAAATCGTGATGGTCAATTTATCCGCCATGTCATTCTAGACGATGTGCGGCGAGTTGCCGATGTTCAGTGTGGCGACTTCAACGGTGATGGCCGAATGGATCTCGCCGTCGCCGTATTTGGCTATGCCCGCGGAGCGGTTTTGTGGCTGGAAAATCTTGGCGATTTTGTGTTCCGCGAACATGAGCTGCTAAACGCCCCTGGTGCGATCCATGTGCCAGTAGGCGATTTTGACGGCGATGGCGATCTGGACATTGTCGCGATCATCACTCAGGACGAAGAAGAATTGTGGGGCTTCGAAAACCGCGGCGATGGTACATTCGTCGCCAAGCGGCTTTGGATGACCGTGAATCTAGACCTTGGCGGAGCCGGACTGGTGGCGGCCGACTTGGATGGCGACGGCGACCTCGACTTGATTATGCCCGCCGGCGATAACTTAGAAGATTTTGATGCCTACCCTCAACCTTATCATGGATGCTATTGGTTTGAAAACAAAGGTGATTGGCAGTATGAAAAACGCCGCATTAGCGACTTGGGCGGAACTTATGCGGCCGCCGTCGGCGACTTGGATAACGATGGAGACCAAGACGTCGTGTTGGTCAGTTTGACAAACGATTGGTTGCAGCCAGAAAATGCCAGCATTGTGTGGCTGGAAAACGATGGCCGGCAAAACTTCACGCCCTGGCAAATCGGCTCGCAACCGCTCCATTTGGTAACGGTCGCGTTAGGTGATCTAAATGGTAATGGCCGGCTCGACATCGTCGCAGGAAGCTTAAACGTGCGACGCCCCCATCGTCACCTCGGCCGGATTTCGGCGTGGTACAACGAACGATCGGAAAAACAATGACTTTCGCAATCCGACTGCTTACCGCATTGGTACTGATCGAGTTGGCTGTGGCGGCAATGTTCCTAGCCTCGCGCACTTGGAGGGCTGTTCCGGTCATCCCCAATCAACAGCTGGCAGATCCGCTGATTATGCCTGACCTGCAACAGCTTGCCCAAGCTGCGGCGTTAGGAACAGAAGGTGCGTGGACTCAGCTCGGCAGTGGGTTGGTCGGTAAAGGGTTCTATGCCCACGCAGAATTGGCTTTTCGCGAAGCAGTGCGACAAGATAGACCGACTCTACCAGCTCAGTTTGGACTTGCATTTAGCCTTGATCGCATGGGGCGGCTTTCCGAAAGCGATCAAGAGTACGCTCGCGTAGCAACACTCCCACAGACAGCCCCTGGTGACGAATTGACGCAATACATCGCCTTATACGCCCAGGGGAAAAACGCGTTGCGGTCCGAAGATCAAACGTCCGCAATCGCCTTCTTTCGCCAGAACACAAACTTTACTGCGGCTGTCTATCAACATGCAAAAATCTTAGTGCGTTCCGATCGTGCCGAGGAAGCCCTGCCATTGATCAATGAGGTGCTGTCCATTTTGCCTTACTCCTTAGAGTTCCACTTTTTACGTTATCGCGCCCTAAAGACGCTCGGCCGTGAAACCGAAGCATTTCAAGCAGCGGCCATGGTTGAACGATCTGCACATTTAGTTTCCTTAAACTACAGCACGCAGTACGTAACGCCGCTTGACCGCACCACCGGCGCGGCGCGGTTGCTGGGCCAACTTACCGAGATCGCTGGGAATAATGATCTAGCACGATTTGACCAACAACTTCGGGAAATTAAGCGGTTGACTGATGATCAACCGATTTTTGCACTCAAGGTGGTTGATCAGCAATTGCTGCAAGCTGCAATACGAAAAAGCGATGCACAGCAAGCACGTGAAACAATTGCGAAACTTCGTCAACGAGGAATGGAAAACGAGTGGATCCTGGAAGCCGAAGGCGACATTTGGCAACGCGAAGGCGAAGCCGACAAGGCGGCGAAAGCTTGGCAGCGGGCATTATTGCTGACACCCAATGTATCTTTGCACCGCAAATTAGCTGCGTACTACGGTGACGACCATCCTCAGGATCGAGATTACCATCTTGGCCATGCAGCGCTGCTGGACGGCATCGCGGCTTATCGGAAAAATCAACTCGCCGCAGCACTGCAACCGCTGAGGCTGGCGACCGAACTGCTAGCCGACCAGCCAACCCCTTGGTACTACATCGGTGAAATGCATTTTCATCTAGGCCAGAATCGGCAAGCCATAGGGGCCTACCAAAAGTGCATTGCGTTAGCGCCCAATCATAGCCGCGCTCTAGCGAAACTGGATTACTTGAAAGCAACGGAGAAAAGCAAATAACCCCCACTGACTCGAAAGCCAGTGGGGGTTGAGTGTTCAGTCGCAGGTGAAACGCTTCACCCTACGAAAGTCTATTAATATTCTGCAACGACATTACCATCGTTACGACGGCGCACGTCGCGATAGGTAATCATATCGATCGTTTCCGATACAAACCGTACCGATGCATCGCATAGAGCCCACTGAAGGCCACCTGGGTGATTACTTGAATTGCCCCAAGAATTGCCCCATGTTTGATTTGAGCGGTTGATCAGGTAAGTGGCATTGCCCCCACCGTAACTGTCGATATCAGTCGACTCGACGCCTGGGTGCCAACCTACTGAATCGCCTCGATAACGCGCCCCGATCCAAAGGCCGGCATTCCAGTCACAGGCAACAGTGGCACAAGTCGGAACATTCGGATTTCGTCGCGTTCCCGACCGCTCAACCACCATCGCGGTGTTGGACGTACCGTCGGTAATGTCTCGCATCAGAACACGTGAGTTCACCCAAAAAATCCCGTTACGATCGATCGCCGCCGCATTTCCAGAATTGCCCAGGTAATTGTTGGTCCCAAAGTTACTGCGTTTGGAATTGAGCGGTCCAAGCGTGTCGGAAGGGCAGTTGTAAGTGTTGATTGCGACTCGCGCCGTAGGAACTGCCGCAGTCCCACCAGCAACTCTTTCCCAGTGAAAAGCGTATTGCTGTGTCTCAGCGCCTAATTGATCGTACAGCGGTGCCTGTTCGATAAAGGGCAGCATGAGTGCCGACCAGGCTAAACCGTTAACGTTTTGCAAAAGCCCCTGGGAGACAGCAGCATAGTTTGGATCTGAATCCAAGTATCCCGGTGGGAAAACACGATGCGTGTCGTGGTAATTGTGCAAACCCAGAGCGATTTGCTTCAAGTTGTTGGAGCAGCTCATTCGACGTGCTGCTTCTCGCGCTGCCTGAACCGCTGGCAACAATAGTCCAACCATCACGCCGATAATCGCAATCACCACCAGCAACTCGACTAGAGTGAATCCACGGCGAAGATTCGATTTACGAACGAAAACCAACCGACTAACCATTACAACCTCGGAAACGTAAAGAAAATTGATACAAGAGCGAGCATATCAAATGCTAGAAATAGATTGAAAAGGGCAATGACCCTTTTCGGCAAAGCACTAAGGGGCAGGGCCCTTCTCGAATACCGCCTAGAAACAAAGAAATCAATGCTCAGGAGAGCGACTACAAATCGAAGTTGTGCGTATTCTCGCCGGCTTCGACCGTCACTTTCAAAGTAGATTCCTTATTGTATTTTGCAGGAATCGGATCCTTGTAACCCGCTGGCGCAGGGGCATCGAGCATCGTCTCGATTCGAACCGTGTTGACACCGATCTCAGCACCTTTGGTGCCCGCAGCCGCCGTTAGTTCATAATTGCCACTGTCATCGGTTACGCCAAATGCGGCCTGGCCACCCTCCGACTCAAAGGTGATGGACAGGTTACGAGCCGGGCTGCCCGCTACGGTCACCGTTCCATTTACTTTGGCCGTATTGGGCAGTTCAGTGCTACTTGAGAAGCATCCCGTGACGCAAACAATGGAAGCTAGGGAAAATAGGACTAAAAGACTTACTTTGTGCATCAGGTTTCGCGAATCAACTTGTTGGGGAAATAACTATCAAACTTCGAACCTATTCAATACACTGAGCCTCCTTTTCGGATCGGCTCTTAGCGTTAGCCTCAGTGATTGAAAAGCTTTTTTCGGCTCTGTCGAAAAAGGGATAGAACCCTTGGGTGGGATGTCATTCTTGACGAGCTTTTGACTCGCCGGAGAGGACCAATTTCGTGTTTCCACGAAAGTTTGACCCTATCAAAAAACCAAAAGCCGCTTTGGCGTTGGCCACCGTGTTAATAGGTTTTTGATAGGCGAGTACTCTATTTGGCGTACGTGAATTGGTCAACCCTGAAACGTTGCTTAATGGTTGCTATTGTGTTTTCCGCTCAGGTTTTCGTTGCGAATCCAGCGGGCTGTTTGGTCTTAGTACTAAGATTAAGTGGCCACGAAGGGTATTGATGGTTCCACCTTCCCCCTCGTCTGCTTGGCGATGGATGATTGGTTTCTTGTAAGGAGTGTCTTGGTGTCCCCTCACTGCGTGGGCTTTGGCGAGGGTTGGGGGACCGGCCCAGCGGAATGGTCGCACTGACCTTCAGGTGCGAGCAGAAAAGTCGTCTCGCTTGAAAAAAGATCCGATGGTCGGGATCAATGAAGGTGGGCACAGGGACGCCGATTGTCGCGTCGTGATGCGCGACACCGCGATCCCTTCTTTTTGGCTTTCGAATACAAGACTGGAATCGCTGATAACTTGCTGCGATTCATGAATCATTCGCGTTGATTAAAGGGTTTAATTTTTGCTGGCCTGTTTTACCAATTCCGCGACAAGGTTTGTGATTTGATCTTCGACGGTTTCGGTATACGGAGCGCGATGGCCGTATTCAAACATTCCGGTTGTTCCCTCATAGCTGCCCTCCTTTAACACCCGCAGTGATGGGACATAGCTCAGCAGGTCGTTGTTGTAGCCACAGACCCAAGTATTGTTCCAGCCGTATGTCGATTTAAACTTCAGTGAGTAGTCGACCACGGTTTCGCCCGTCAGCGCGATCCATGTAAAGCTTGTCCCAAAACGCCAGACTTGAATCGGATATTGCACACG
>DNWZ01000166.1 GCA_003506095.1 Planctomycetaceae bacterium
GCTGGAGATCACCGGAAACATCCCCAAACGGCACAAAGCTCGCAAACACTATAAACCGCCCGTCCCCACTAATTGTGGGTCTAAAACGATCTTTCGCACCGGAGCGGCCGAGAAAATCTTGGCTGACGACTGTAAGGCGGCCTTGCAATCGGTCATACAGATAGACGTCAGGAACGTTGTTGTTATCTTCTGGGAGCAATGATTCATAAGAAAGAAAAACGACTTTGTTGGAATCATCGCTGATTGATGGGAAGATATTGTCGCCAACCGAAGCTCCTCTGTTGCGACTTACAAGAACCGATGAATTACGCTTTCGATCGACGATGTAAATATCCCTCAATGAGTCTACATCTTCGGAAGAAAAGGAAGATGCTGTTGACATCACAATAAAGTTGCCGTCACCGCCAAGAACGACTTCGTGTTCGCGCCCTCTCATGACCGTGTCAGCGGGCGAGACGACTGCCAATCGGTTTTCGACTAGCCCCCAAAAATCAGGCAGTATCGCCGACAAACTATAGTTCCCCGGAGGAATGTTATCGAACTGAAAGTCGCCACGGTTATTTGTAAGTGAACGATATGTAGCAAAACTGCCTTCAGCGACGATCTCAAAAATGGGGAAGTCGAAAGCGTTTTCCGCGTCAGCCTCATGCATAATTGAACCCTTGATACTTCCGCGAAGCGTCTCTACTGCCCCGATATCAGGCTGCTCGTCACGTACGTTCCCTAATTGATCTCGATTGGTGCCAGACCCAGCAGCGCCGTTGATAGCCGGATTTCCTAGTTTGAGTCCGTGAATGGGCGGCAGGTACTCGACGGGTTGTTGCAGCGGAGTGATAAGTGTCGCCCCATCCACTGAAGAGAGCAGAACACTGTGCGAACTGACACTGCGTTGATCTAGCTCGACGCTCACGTCGTTCCCAGCGATTAGCGAATTTTGAATATTCACAAATCCATTCACCGCTGCACTGGCACTGCGAGTCTCGGTGATAGTTGCATGGTTTACATCAAGGTATGAAAGAGAAGCGTGCTTCCTGTGAGACACCGGAATTATCGCTTCGGAATCCGAGTCGAACAAGAAGATATCAACTGCATTGTCGTTGTCTCCGTGAACGAGAAAATTGACATCGGACTGAAAGACAATAGCGTCACCGCTATCGCTTATCTTCGGCGACCTGCTGCTTCCCGCCAACGATTCTATAGCTCGAGATGAGATCCTTGTTATTGAATCCGTGTCACGCGCATAAACAAAAATGTCATGCCCAAATGGGCCCGGATTGCCGAACGATGCGTCAGAATAAAACGCTATTAAACTTCCGTCAAAGTTTATAGAAGGACTAAAGCTAGCCCGATCTTCCGTCGACATGCCAGAAACAACGCTAATCAGTCTGATCGTAGCCGTAGTGCGATCGAACAAATAGATATCTTCCTTGTCGTTGGTGTCATTGCTCGCGAGCCGAGAGCGTGTTACGAACGCGACATAGTTTCCGTCACCACTGATTGATGGCGAGTGGCTTCCATGATCTTGCCCTAACTGAACGTGACCATCTACTAAGCGAATTAGCGACGCAGTTTCTTTTTCATAAAGGTAGACATCGTCTCGGTTGTTTATGTCATTTGACAGTATCGCGAATGATGAAGTAAATGCAATATAATCTCCACGCTCATCAACTACTGGAAACCTTCCTGGTGCAATGTGCGCAGATGTTCCTGTATTAAAAGAATACAGAAACACGCTTGGCCCAAACCCGTTGGTGTCGGATTCTGATAAGTTACTCGAGTTAGAAGTAAAGACAGCAAAATTCCCATCGCTACTAATTTGCGGATGTTCACTAAAAAAATTGCCGGGCTGGCCAAATTCTCCAACGCTAATTTTTTTTGTTGTGTTTGTTACACGGTTAAAGGCGTATACGTCCTGGAAGAATCCGTTGTCATTATCGCCAAGATTTGACGCATGGGAAGTGTAGACAAGGATGTTGCCGTCTCTGCTTATTGCTGCAGAGCGGCTATGCCCGTTAGCCGCTTGACCATCGGTGGCCTTGCTTATAAGTTCGAATTTTTCAGTTTCGCGGTCGAACAGGTATATGTCATCCAGAAAATTATTGTCGCCGTGAACAAACGAACTGTCCCTGGAGGTAAAAGCTACATATCTTCCATCAGGACTTATGGCAGCTTCGGTGCCGCCGCCCCCTTGAAGCCCATCGTTTGCCCCTGAGAAGATCGCCCCTAACCCACCAGAGTTTCCTGAAAATGTTGAGTTTTCAATACTTCCTCCGGTGCTTGCGTGTGAATGAACTCCTCCGCCTAAGTTGCGACTCATCGTTGTGTTGCTAATGTTCGCATTGGCATTTTCGCATAAAAAGAGTGCTCCACCAAAATCCGCGACGTTTTCGTCAATCCAAGAATTCGTAATTGATGCGATTCCGTCAACTATGGCTATTGCACCGCCGCGACTGGGCGATAGGGCAGTTCCACCGGTTGCAACGCTATTATTTATGAAGACACTTTCGAGCACTAATGTTCCGGCCGATAGTATCGCCCCGCCCATTCCTTTACCACGTCCGGCGGTCAATTGAATTCTCTGGAGATTAAGTCGGCCACCTTCGGCGACGGAGAAGATACGCCCATCTGCGGTCGGCATTATGATGGTTTCGTTGAAGTTGTCTCCTACAATCGTAATGTCGCCACGAATTTCCAGAAGTGCTGTTTTGTAGGACTCGTTTCCTATTTCACATCCGCTTAATTCGATCGGTGTCATATTCTCCGGTAATATTTCCTCGGAGTCGATGCTGTATGTCCCACGTTCTAGTATTATTGTTATTGGCGTTGGCGATTCGTTTGCGACTTTAACCGCAGCTTTTAGAGAGGCACTCGCTCCATGAGCGGTAGTGGCTGATTGGACGTATTTGACTGAAGGATCTTCGCTTTCTGAGATCTTAACAAAGATTGAGCCTATCGCTAGGTTAGGTATAGCCGTACCGTCTTTTGACTTTGTAGTCGCCGAAACGGTTCTGATTGTGTATGCTCCATAGTCAAGTATGTCCCAAGTGCCTCCAGGAGCGTCAATGATATAATTCGCCCGGGCGGTTGATCCGGTGATGCTTACCGAGCCTGGCTCCAACCTTGGGGAAAGTTGAACTCTTTGCCCCCATTGCCGTGTGATCAATAGTTCCGTTTGTTCGATTGCTGCTTGATCGAACCCGCTACGGTGGAAGTATTCGACGGTAAACCTTGCTGTTGTCCCTCCTGGAGTTGTGATGTTCTCAGCGGCTTGCAATCTTGCTGAAGGTGCGAAGACTTCGGCTTTGATGGCATTGGCGGCGTTTAAACGACCGCCAGTTGAGACGATGTTGGTTTGTGCTATTCCAGTTGTGGAGCTGAGGATCGCTTGCTTGACTTCATCAACGGTGGCTTCGGGCAAGGCGGACCAGATCAGGGCGGCATTTCCGGCGACATGCGGCGCGGCCATGCTGGTGCCGTTGGCGCTCTGGTAGCCGCCTCCAGGTACCGTGCTGCGGATGCCGACGCCGGGGGCGAGGATGTCGACGCTGGTGCGACCGAAGTTGCTGAAGGTGGCCAGCCGGTCGTTTGCGTCACTGGCCGCGACCGCGATGACGTTGGGAACGTCATAGGATGCCGGGTAGAACGGCGTGCCGTCGTTGTCGACGCCGTTGCCAAGGATGTTGCCATTGCCAGCAGCGGCAACGAACAGGATGCCGGCTTCGTGAAGTTGCCTGATGACGGCTTCGACTGACGGTTCGGATCCGCCAGGCTGCCCCCAGGAATTGTTGAGCACGCGGACGTTCGCCCCAGCAACGATTCGGCCGTCGCTGGCTGTCCGGTACTGCTCTCGCATTCTTAGCGCGTAATTCATTGCCCTAATCGCCGCGCCGCTGTCGCCCTGATTGTTGTTGTCCAAGATCCGCAGGCTCATCAGCGACGTTTGCCAGTTGACGCCGACGACGCCAGTGCCATTGCCACCGATTGCGCCGATCGTCCCCGCGACGTGCGTGCCGTGGCCCAGTTGGTCACTGGGGTTGTTGCTTGTAAACGGATCGCCCGCGCCGGCGCGGAAGTTGACTCCGAACAAATCGTCAAAGTAGTCGTTGCCGTCGTCATCACGTCCGTCGGCCCAATTGGCGTCGAGCAATAAATCGTCGGCGTCGATCCGACCGTTGCCGTTTAAGTCGCGCACAAAGTGTCGATTATCGCCGCTTGCGAACGGGGTCGCCGTGGTCAACTGCTCCTGGGTCGCCAAGACGCCGGTGGAGGCGACCAGGATTCCCTCGGGCGTTCGCTTGAGATTGTTGAGGTCATAAAACGTGATCAACCCATCGCCGTCGATGTCGACCAGTTTGTCGCCGTCGTCATCCAAAAACCGCCGTGGGATTTCGCCTTGGTTGAGCCAGATGTTTAAGTAGAGATCGGGGTGTGTCGGATCGATCCCCGAGTCGACGACGCCGACGACGATGTTCATGCTGCCGATCGATTCACTCCACGCACCGGGTGCATTGATCTTGGTCAACCCGGGCAATTGACCGGTGGTGAAGTCCGAGTCGTTGGGCGTGAGCGTTTGCCCCTGGATTATCTGGTTCAGGTGATACGTTTGGACGTGCGGGTTATCGCGCAGGCTCGCTTCGATATCGGCGCGCGACGGCCCATCACCGCGGACCAGCAGCGCACCTCGGGCTCCCAAGCCGCTGATGATCGTAAAATCGTTGTTGATATCGTTTAGCAGGCGATCGGCCTGCACCAGCGAGCGAACACCGCGCGCGGCGTCGGGACGCAATTGCACGATCCATTCCCCAGCGGCCATCGGAATCGGACCCTTCACGCCCTCGGGCAGTGTACGATCGACGCTGGCCAGCAACGATAGCGGGATTCGCTCGACCCCGGCGACGGTTTCGGCCCAGTTGATCGGTGCGGTCGAGACGTTTTGCTGGTGGGTGTTGTTGCTGGGTGTCAGCCCGATCTCGGCGGCCAGCAAATGACGTGGCTCTAATAACTCGTATCGCAGACGGGCTCGCCCTTGGTTGCGATTTCCAAACGAATGCCGACGACGAGAAGTGTGAATTTTTGGCATGAGTTGTAAGACCGAATCCGGGCCAAGGTGTCAATCAGATCATGTGATTCCTTAAAAACCCGTCCGTGGGAAAAGAGACGCTCGTGCGAACGACGCCTATCTCTGAAGACGATGCCCCGACTGCCATGCGAACGGTTTTTCTGCCACTTTTTTTGCGCGGTCAAAAGCGACAGGGGATCATCGGTCGTAAACCGTGACCAGCAGGTGGCTTGGGTGCTGGTCACTTGAGGTTTTTGCAAGGGGCGAGTATCCTGCACAAAGATTTATGAGCGGTGCAGGGTTGTGCATTGCCAATGGTCGCGTAGATGGCTGTTGGCTCGACTGGCGTGGCATACGCTCTTTCCTTGATCTTCTTTTGTTCAGGTTTGTCATTTGCCAAGTTAGCCCTATGAGCTCTGACGACGGAGAAATCGTGTTGCATCACTCCGAAGATTCAGCCGATTCGTCGGGCCGAGCGAGTATGCAGTGTTTTGCGTCGGGCAAGTTGGATGTCGGTGCGATGACGATTAAGTTTCGCGCCATGCTGAAGCGGATCGCGGCCCAAGAACTGCCAGAGACGCTGCAGTTTCGGTTAGATGATTCGGATCTTGTCCAAGAAACTTTGGTGCGGGCGATTCGCAGCGCCGACGATTTTCGCGGGACAACGGATATCGAATTGCAACATTGGTTGCGGGAGATCTTGAAGAACCAATTGATCGACAGCATTCGGTTTCATAATCGACAGCAGCGCGATGTTACTCGTGATGTCCGAGAGCCTATGCCAGAGTTGGTGGACACGGGGCAGACGCCCAGCGAGGCGATCAAGCAACGTGACAGTGACCAGCGATTATGGTTGACGGTGGCCGAACTGCCGGACGATTATCGAACCGTCGTTTTGCTGCGGCAACAGATGGATTTATCGTTTCAGGAGATCGGGGAACGGATGGGCAAGTCGGCGGATGCCGTTCGGATGATGTGGGGCAGAGCGTTGGTTATGCTGGGCCAACGATTACGAGCGGCGGAGAAGCGTTTGTGATGCATCGTCACACAGGCCGCCTGGGCTGTGCGGGCAGGTTTTTTGGACTCAACGCGGAGCGTTGAGGGACGGTGGGGCGGCAATAAAGATCGCGGGAACAACAAGTGCTGAATTGAAAGCGGCACCTGCCATGATACCAATCG
>DNWZ01000754.1 GCA_003506095.1 Planctomycetaceae bacterium
TACAGTTCGCCGCCAAGATGCTTTTCGATAATCATTTGAACGGGGCGTTTAAAGTTGCTGAACAAGATAAAACCAAGTCCAACAACTAAACCGATAATGATACCGATCAACAAATCGGTCGCAACGATCGCGACCACCGTAATGATATAAGGTAAAAACTGATACCGCCCTTCAGACCAGATTTGTTTGACTAACTTGGGGCTGGCCAACTTAAACCCGGTAGCAACCAAAATTGCGGCTAGACAGGATAGCGGTATTAGGTTCAGGATATTGTCAAAAAACAGCACTGCTGCGGCCAGAAACACGCCATGCAAGATCGCGGATAATTTGGTTTGTCCCCCGGCGCTGATGTTGACTGATCCACGCACAATCACGCTGGTGATTGGCAAACCGCCGATCAATCCGGATGTTAAATTGCCGACACCCTGGGCAAACAATTCGCGATTGGCGGGCGATGAACGGCGTTTGGGGTCCAAGTTGTCGACCGCTTCAAGGTTCAACAGCGTTTCCAGCGAAGCGACGATTGCGATCGTGAACGCGGCAATGTAGATCGCCGGATCGAGCCACCGCGAAAAATCGGGGAACGTCAACAGAGTTACTACATCGACCAATTGCTGCGATTCGGGGACTCGGACCAACCAGTCCGAGCCTAAACGCCACCCGCCGCCGATTTGTCGAAACATCAGCTTGGCGCCGATCGCCAGCACGACAACGACAAGCGGCGCCGGCACGATCGATTTTTTCAGCCGCGGAACTTTGTCCCAAAAGATCAGCAGTGCCATCGACGCGACGCCAATGATCATCGCGCTCAAATCAAATTGCCCACTGAACATCGATCCGATGTCGTCCAAAATGTTCGGATGCGACGGCGTCAACTGCTGCAACGAATCGGCTGGCGTACCTGTTTTGACACGTCCCAAAACATACGGCATCTGCTTGATAACCAGGATCACGCCGATCGCGGTCAGCAATCCTTTGATCACGCTGGACGGAACAAACGACGCGATGAAACCGCCTTTGGCCAGACCGAACGCGATTTGGATCGCACCGCCAATCGCGACCGCCAACAGAAACGCATCGAACGATCCCAGCGTCCCGATTTGCGTCGCCACGATCGCGGTCAATCCAGCGGCCGGCCCCGATACGCTCGTGTGCGAACCGCTCAGCACGCCGATCACGATGCCACCGACAATTCCCGCTAGAATGCCAGAAAACAGCGGCGCACCGGACGCCAACGCGATCCCCAGGCAAAGTGGCAATGCGACCAAAAAGACAACAATTCCCGCAACAATGTCGCGTCCGACGGATTGTGGAGAAAACCGGTTTTCAGATTGCGGTTGGGCAGTAGACATAAAAACAAGAACAATCTGTAAAGGTTTAACATTCGCCGCGACAACGACATGTTACAGCTTGATTGGTACGTGAACGATGTGGGCGGGGCCGTTTTCGCAAACTTAAGCGATCGATGATTACGTACGCACAGTTCGCCACCGGCGGTGGTCAATCGTTCGCTGGTTTATGGTAGAATTGCGAATCGAATCGCAAACTAAACGAGATTCTAAAAGTGTGCGCGGAAACATGAAATACGAATCAAAATTACCGATTCCGTTGTCCTCGCCAAAACGGGATCGCCAAAAAGGGTGCCATGCAGATACTATTTGTGGGGATACTTTGATTTTCGCAGGCATGGGGAAACGTTTGAAGACGGATGTCAAAGTGTGCCGGTCAGTTGGAAGATTGACAGCGATCGCAAACGCGCGTTCTTTCAAAAGTTGAAGGAAATCACCAGCGGTTTGTAATTGTCGTGACGGTCTGTTTACAAAACTTTTCATTTTCATCAAAGCGAACTCGCATGACCGGATTTATTGAATATTACAAGATCGGTGAAAAAGAAAACTTTGATCTGGCGCAAATCAATCCACGAGATAAAGGATTGTTTGACAGTCGCGAGCAAGCCGAAGCGTTCACGATCGAAGCGGTCGAGAAGATCAAAAACCTGCAGTATCAGGTTTTCGTCGAAGGCAAACAATCGTTGTTGATTGTCTTGCAAGCGCCCGATGCGGCGGGAAAAGACGGCTTGATCCGCAACGTGCTCGGCCAAATGAATCCGCAAGGTTGCCGAACCTATTCGTTTAAGGTGCCGAGCAGTTTAGAGCTATCGCACGATTTTTTATGGCGAATTCACGCCGCGGCGCCCGCTGCGGGGATGGTCAGCATTTTTAATCGGTCGCATTATGAGGATGTCTTGGTGGTGCGGGTCGAGAATCTCGCGCCCCAAGAGGTTTGGCGTCGACGGTACGATCACATCAATGCGTTTGAGTCGTTGCTGCATGATCGTGGGACAAAGGTCCTTAAGTTTTATCTGCATATATCACCCGAAGAGCAACTGCAGCGTTTTGGCGAACGTTTAACGGACCCACAAAAACACTGGAAATTGAATGCCGGCGATTATGCGGCACGCGATAATTGGGACGCCTATCGCCAGGCCTATCACGATGCGTTCGCAAATTGTTCGCCCGATCACGCCCCCTGGTTCGTGATTCCAGCGGATCGCAAGTGGCATCGAAATGCCGCTGTGGCGGGAATCGTCTTGCAGGCATTGGAAGAGATGAACCCGCAATTGCCAGCGGTCGATGTCGACGTCGACGAAATTCGGCAGTTGTATGAAAAGGCCAAGCAAGAGCTTGCCGTGAAGCGACAGTGACGTGGACGGGATATTCACTTGTTTTGCCGGATGCGTCATGATTGCCATGAAGGAAGATTTTTGATGACGCACGATGAACAGGATGATCCACGATTGAATCCCGGCGATGATGACGCTGCAGCGGCCGAAGTGATCGCAGGTCAACCGGCGCCGTTGGGTTTTCGCCACGCCGCAACCAAGGTCAAGACGTTCCCGCAATCGCCCGGCATCTACTTGATGAAGGACGAAGTCGGTCGCGTGATCTACATCGGCAAAGCAAAAAATCTTCGCAGCCGCGCCGGCAGTTACTTCCTCAAGGCGGCCGCCGAAGACCAGCGGACGGCGGATTGGATCGGCGAAATCGCCGATATCGATTTCATGTTGTGCGACAGCGAAGTCGACGCGCTGCTGACCGAGTCACGGTTGATCAAGGATATCCAGCCAAAACACAATCGTGATTTGAAGGACGATAAGTCGTTTCCGTACTTGATGATCACGACGCGGGAGGATTTTCCGCGGGTCGAAATCACGCGTGAACCGAAACAAAAGGGAGTGAAGCTGTATGGGCCGTTCGCCAGTGCTGGGGCGCTGCGTGGTGCGATCGCGGTTTTACAGCGGATTTTCAAGTTTCGCACTTGTTCGCTGGACATCATCGAAGGCGAAGAGAAATGGAAATGGTTTCGGCCATGCCTGTTGGCCAGCATTGACCAGTGCACCGCGCCATGCAACGTGCGGATCGATAAAGAAGCGTATCGACGCGATATTCGTCGCTTGATGACGTTCCTGGAAGGCGGCAAGGTGAAGCTGCTGCGCGAGATGGGCAACGAGATGATGGAGGCCAGTAAGCGGTTGGACTTCGAGCGGGCGGCGGTGTTGCGCGACGAGATTTCGATGCTCGAGCGGTTGGACGAACGTGGCGAACTGGAAACGCACGCGCAGCCCGAAGTCTTTTACATCGATCCGAAAAAGGGATTGCTGGGACTTCGAAAGGTGTTATCGCTGACCAAGACCCCTCGGGTGATTGAGGGTGTTGACATCGCTCATTTGGGCGGCAAGGAAACGGTCGCCAGTTTGGTTCAGTTTATCGACGGTTTGCCGTTCAAACCGGGATATCGCCGATTTCGGATTCAAGACGTCAGCGGGATTGATGATTTCCGCAGCATTTACGAAGTGGTGTCGCGGCGGTTTCGCAAATTGAGCGACGATGGCGAAGCGTTTCCGGATATTTTGTTGATCGACGGAGGCAAGGGGCAATTGAACGCGGCTCTGGCAGCGTTTCGCGATCAAAGAATCGAACCGCCAACGCTAATTTCGCTGGCAAAACGCGAAGAAGAGATATTCAGGCCTGGCGAAAGCGACTCGATTCGGTTGTCGAAAAACTCTTTCGCATTACGGTTGTTGCAATACGTCCGTGACGAATCGCATCGATTTGCGCAGCATTATCATCATTTATTGCGGAATAAATCGACTCTGGATCGTTGATTTTATCGTCGGGGGGAGCCTTGTTTGCGAATTGGGCTTTGCATGGTGGCATAGTCGGATAGTTTGTTGGTATGAATAAGAGGCCGGAGAACTTGTTTCCGGCAAGTTGTTTCCGTATCAGTCGATGGCTGAATGAACCGAATCACGTCCGCAATCGAAGCCGTCCACATGGACGACCTGCACTCGACAGAGTCACAGTTTCGCCTTTCGCACCCTTGGTGCTGGCGTTTCACTCTGTTCGGGCCGATCGTTTTGACATTGCTGCTGCTGTCAGTATTGTTTTTCCAGACTGGGTGGGAGTTTACGAGCAAGATTGTGACGTCAGCGGTGATGACGGTCGCATTTTTTGGCCGCTTTATCATTCTTTCGGGCTCTGACGGGGCGTTTCAAGACACCAACGGCTCGCTGGCATCGGAACACCTGTTCGCCATTGTTTGCTACTTAGATGTGATGACGGCATTGATCCTGGCCTTTCACATCGGATTTCTTTTTCGATTGCCTTACATCGGCCCGCGAGTCTCTGCGCTGGTCACCGACGGCCACTTCATTCTTGACGCCCAACCTTGGATGCGACGAGCGACTTTTTTTGGCCTGATCGCGTTTGTCGGTTTCCCGTTGGCGGCAACCGGCAGTATCGGCGGGTCGATCTTCGGCCGTTTGTTGGGAATGAGCCGTACCGCGACGTTTTTCGGAATCGTCATCGGCGCGTTGCTGGGCAATACGGTGATGTTTTTGTTCTCCGACCTGCTGAGCCACTATCTTGACAAAGACAACATCTATTTAAAGATCGGCGGTTTCCTAGTTATAGGAACCATTATCTTTGTGCTTGAACGACGATATCGAAAATTGAAGGAAGGTTTTGCCAAAGGTAAACTGCCGCTTGATCAACCGCATGTTGATTACGGCATTCCCGGCGACGATCATGTGATCGATCCGATCGAACGCAAACAGGCGGCACCAGTGCCTGCGTCACCTGACATGCAGCATGATGATTTAACCACCGGTGCGCACCGAAACGGCAGGGTGCATTTGGGGGATACCGAAGAACTCGAAGACATTCCAGAAACGCTTTCAGGAACCCGCAGTGGCTCTCGACCTCACCCCCGCTGATCCAAGCACCGTACTCGAACTGTTAGAAGCGTTTCGTCGTTCAAAGATCATGTTCACGGGCGTATCACTGGGCGTTTTCGATGCGCTCAAGGCTGGCCCGGTCGATTCCGATTCTTTGGCAAAGCGAATCGACTGCGACCATTGTGCAATGCAGCGGTTACTCGATTCGTTGGTCGGCCTTGGTCTGCTTGCACGCGACGGCGACACTTATGCCAACACCCCTGCGGCCGACGAATACTTGACCAGCGATTCGCCCCGTCGCATGACCGGCTATATCCATTACTCTAATCGAGTGATGTGGCCGATGTGGGGCAACCTCGAAGGTGCGATTCGCGAAGGGACGCACCGTTGGCAGCAAACCTATGGCTGGGACGGGCCGATCTTTTCCAGCTTTTTCAAGGACGACGCGTCGATGCGCGAGTTCTTGATGGGGATGCACGGTTTCGGCATGCTGACGTCGCCGCGAATCGTCGATGCGATCGACCTGAGCCGTTTCAAGCATTTGGTTGACCTTGGCGGAGCGACCGGACATTTGGCGATCGCCGCTTGCGAGCGTTATCCGTTGTTACGGGCGACCGTGTTTGATTTGCCGGTTGCCGTTCCACTGGCACGCGAGATCACTTCGGCGTCCAGTGTGCACGATCGCGTCGACGTCGTTGGCGGAGATTTCTTTGTCGATGACCTGCCGCCTGCGGATTTGTATTCGCTGGGAAGAATCGTTCACGATTGGTCCGAAGAAAAAATCGCGGTGCTGTTAAAGCGAATCTATGATGCCTTGCCATCAGGCGGCGGATTGGTAGTCGCTGAAAAGATCATCGCGGATGCGAAAGACGGACCGCGTTGGGCCCAAATGCAAGACATCAACATGCTGATCGTCACCGAAGGTCGCGAGCGAACGTTGGGTGAGTATGAGCAATTGTTAAACGACGCGGGATTTGGTGCAATCACGGCATGTCGAACGCCGATGCCGTTGGATATTATTCTGGCGATTAAACCCTAGAAGAAACGTTCCTTATAGAAGGCGATTATGCCTTTGCATTCTCGACGAAGGCATTGACTTTCGTGCCACCGGCGTCGGTCAAGAATGCCGAACGCATGGCGACGCCGGTTTTATAGGCTAACTCGCGGCGGCTCGTCACCAACGTTAACGACGACCCATCCTTCGCTCGACGTCGTAAATCGCCGATCGATCGGTACAGTGGATTCAAATGCTGGTCCGCCGAAACACGCCCACCCCAAGGCGGATTGGTCACGATCGAAAGCGGCTCTTGCGGCAGTTCCGCGGCGCTCAGTGGTGCTACGGCAAGCTGGATTGGAAAATCAAAACCAGAAAGATTTTCTTTCGTTGCCGCAATCGCTCGCGCGTCGCGATCGCTGCCAAAAATCATCGCTTTCATCGGTTGAACTCGCGTCATCCGATCATGCTTGACTGCGTCAATCGAAACTTTATCCGCCAGCGCCGTCGGTTCGATTCCAAAGCTTCGGGCTATCCCCGGTGGCCAGTTCGATGCCAACATCGCGGCCTCGATCAGCAGCGTGCCGGAACCACACAGAGGGTCGATTAGTGGGCGCTTCCTATCCCACGCAGATGCCAGCAAGACGGCTCGGGCCAAATCTTCTCGCAACGGCGCCAGCGAGGGGTTGAGTCGATAGCCGCGTCGGTGCAGCGGTTGGCCGCTGGCGTCCAACGAGATCGTACAAATATCGTGGTCCATTCGCACAACCAACGACGCTGCTCGCTCGATTTCATCCGCTTCAACCGGTGGCGGACTATCCTTCATGCGCCGAGTAATGCCTTGCATCACCCGCTGCTCGATCGCGCCCGAATGATACAGACGCGACTTCTTGGCGCTGGCTCGAATCACGCGCGGCGCATCGCGTTTTAACCAACCCGTCCACGACAAACGACCGACATACGAATCTAACTTCGACAGCTCGGTGACCGGAAATGTTGCGATCCGTATCAACAGGCGAGCGGCCAACCCCAGCCCCACCAACGCATGCGCCATCGTCAGTTGGTCGCCGTCGAAGCGAACACCTCCGACGTCTTGCACCACGTTCGCGGGAAAAGACTCACTGCCAACGGCGCCCATTTCTAGCTCGCAAATCTCGCGTTCCAGCCAAGGTTCGATCCCAGGCGCACATGACGCGAACATCGATAATTTCATGGAGCTCTATTGGTTTCAAAAAACGGAATCGGTTCTACAGCCGCTTTTCGAAGCCAGGTAGGATGCAGAGTGGAGACAAAGTCTAATATGATTAGTGCCGCTTGGATGGCCGAATAAAAAAGTAGTTTCTTCAAGCGGAATACCTCCTGTGGGCTGTGTGCCTGCGTCGCCAAGCCCATTAGTCGTCAAAAATGCAAATCGGAAATGTCTCGATCGCCCACGCGATCACGCTCGCTCCTATGGAGGAGCACACGAATTATCCTTTTCGGCTGCTCTGCAAACAGCTTGGGGCGAGTCTCGTTTGTGGCGAACGTGTCGACGCCAGCGATGTCGCCAAACGTGACCGCCGCGCGATCAAGTTGCTGCATACCACGCCGAGCGAAAAACCGGTGGTCGGCCAAATCAGCGGCAGTGACCCCGACGAGCTAGCGGAGGCTGCGAAGGTCGTGGCGGAACAGGGATTTTCGATCGTTGACCTCAATTTCGAATGTCCGATTCGGCGGTTGATCGGCCGCGGCGAAGGGGGGGCGTTGATGGCCGACCCGCCTGCGATCGCCAGGCTTGTGGCCGCCGTAGTCAAAGCCGTCGATATTCCGGTCACGATCAAGATTCGCACCGGCCCCGATGCGGCCCGCGAAACAGCCGTCGAAGTTGCCCAGTTGGCTGAACAGGCCGGTGTCGCCGCGGTGGATGTCCATGCCCGCAGCGTCGCGCAAAGTTACGTTGGCGGTCCCGATTGGTCCGTGGTGGCGCGAGTCAAGCAAGCGGTCAAAATTCCGGTCTTGGGCAGCGGCGGTGTCCGCGAACCGATCGATGCCGTCCGGTTTCTCAGTGAGACCGGTGCCGATGGGGTTGCCATCGGACGCGGTTGTCTGGGCAACCCTTGGATTTTTCAACAGGCTCGAGCGCTTGTACTGGGCGGAGCGACGGTCGCGCCGCCGAACGTCAACGAACGAGCACGCGTGTTGCTGCAACTGGTTGAAGGTGAATTCGCGTTGTATGGCAGTCCGATGGCCGTCAGGCGTTTGCCGCGTGTCGCCTGTTACTTTGCGAAGTTCCTTCCCGACTTTGAATCGTTCCGCAGCGACATCCAAAAAATCAAAAACTTTCCTGATTTCAAGCGTCTGGTTCGGTCTCACTTTGTCCATGCATAAGATCGACAGGTTTTTCATAGTCGCCTTTCGCTCTCGCGAAAGGAGCGTACGCCTGAGCTGCTTTCGCAGAGCGCGTCGGATCCAAGGTTGCAGGCCCGAATGCCGCGTGATTAAGCCATAACTCCGCAGAAATTTGTCGGCTGGCCGGCGGAGCGGTCAGCGACGATGGGCCACGACCCGAGCTTGCCTCGGTCGAGCGATGATCATGACCAAAGCTCCGGTGGTGTGATTGATTAAACGGTTGATGACTTCTTTACTGAGCGTTCTTGCGACGATCGACCGCCGGCATACTGGTTTGTGCTGGCGGTTGTTCGCCGAACCTGCGATTGGCAAAGTCGATCCATTCGCGTGCCATGGTTACAGCTAAGTACTTGAAATTTCGAATGTATCGCGGCAGCAATCGTTTGGGATCGCCGAGCATTCGATGGGCCCATTCGCAGCCAATTTTCTGGACCCAAAGCGGTGCGCGTTTGATTCGGCCAGCGGCGAAGTCGAAGCTGGCGCCGACTTGGATCGAAACGGGAACGCCCAGTGATTGGTAATTTTCGGCAATCCATTTTTCGCCTTTGGGCTGGCCGAACGCGACCAGCAGAATATCGGGCTTCGCGGCGCGAATGTCAGCGAATTGCTGTTCGATTTCTGCGGGGGCCAGTTTGCGATAGGGCGGCGAATGAACGCCGGCGACCAGCATGCCAGGGTAGCGGGCGACCAGATTGTCGGCACAGGCTTGGGCAACACCCGGCTCGGCACCGAGGAAATAGATTCGCCAACCGTGCTCTGCCGCCCGTTCGGCCAAACGGAAGATCATCTCGCTGCCCGCGACGCGGCACGGCAAGCGATCTTCGGCGACGTTCAGCAGCGACCGCCAAACGATCGGTTGACCGTCGGCCAGGATCATCGACGCTCCGGCGGTTATCGGCCCAAGCGACGGGTCTGCTGCGGCCAGCATTGTGTAGTTCAAGTTCGCCGTGATCGCATAACGTGGGGTCCGGTCGGCGACCATCGCTGCGATTGCGTCGAGTGCCGAGTCCATGGTCACTTGGTCAAAAGGCACATCCCAGACGTTGACGACTTTGGCTCTTTGGTAACGATCCGGCGCCGGCGGTTCGGCCGCAGCTGAAACGAATATCGGGCATTCCGCCAATGAAGGCAGCAACGATTGTGGTCCAGCCTGCTTTTGCGAGCTGGGCAAAACAGAATCGGGTTGCGTCGACATAATCGCTTTGAATCATTGAATCGGAACGACAGAGACCGGGCCAGACGCAGGGGCAATCGCTCCGGATTGCCAGCGAATCACCGCAACCTGCGTCCGAAAACATAGGCCGCTCTTCGTCCGCGCGATTTCGCTTTATGATGCGTTGTGCAATCGACCGCAGCGGACGAGCGAGACTGTGCCGATTTTGGCGACTGTGCCGTCTTGGTTGCACAACGTCGTTTGGGCTTGTTCGCCATACGAATCCGCCATTCCCCATTCACCCGCAACTGGAACAGCCGGATGCCAGATCGCTGGATCGTGATTTCATTGGACGCCTTTGCGAATCTGGCGCTCGGAGCGTACGGTTCGTCCTACAACACGACACCAAACATCGACGCGATGGCTGCGGGGGGGACCACCTGGGATCGGGCCGTGGTGCCGTGTGACGACGCGGTTCAAACGCTCCGCCAATGTTGGATGGCATCCAACGACGATGCGGCGGGTGGTGGCTGGATTGCGAAGTGTCAACAGCATGGCCGTGTCGAATTGATCCTTGGTGATGATTCGGCCGGTCGCGATCAATCGCAGAAGCTTGCTCAACTGGCCGGCGAAGTCGGCTTTGATCGCTGCACGATGGTCGAAGTCAACCTTGGCGACGAAGCGGCCCAGGAGATCGAATCGACAGCGATTGCCCAGCTTTTTGCGGCGTTAGTCGAACGGCTGCAGGAAGTGAGCGAGGCGGAATCTGCTGGTGCCCAAGCCGGTTTGCCGTGGTCGGTGCTGTGGCTGCACAGCGACTTGCTCGCTCGCCACTGGGATGCGCCTCGGTGGTTGTTTCCGGTCGACGAAGCGGACGATGCGGTCGATGCGGACGATGAACTGGATGACGATCAGCAGGGCGAGGATGCATACGACGATGCATACGACGATGCAGATGATTCGCTGGATCAAGAGGTCGCGTTTGAGCCGGCAAGTGACGACTTCCGACCGCCTTCTTACGCGTTTGATCTGTTGCCGGATCCCTTTTTTGACCCAACTTTAGACGGTCAGCCCGAAGAGGAAGAAGGGCCGCCCGAACTGGTCGACTCGGTTGCTGCGCCCCACTATCGCATCAAGCCCGACGACCATCCCGATTGGGTGA
>DNWZ01000745.1 GCA_003506095.1 Planctomycetaceae bacterium
TCGCGGGCGACGGCTTACCCGCAGGAGTCCACTGCAGGATGCCGATTTGCTTGCGGATGTTTGTCGAGAAGTCCAGAGCCATCGTCCCATGGCTATTCCAATAGGCGGTAGCGTTGATCAAGCAATGCTAGCAAATGACTCCTGGCACACTGCTACTAAACCGGATGCCAACCGCGCGCATCATTGATGCGAAAAAAATTCTGGTCATGGCGGACTGCAGAGAGATAAAAAAGCGGTAATTAGCCCTCATTTTTACAGCAAAATAGTGTACGAAAATGGGCTCGCAGGCGTTTTGAAGCCTCCGGGCTGTAGCCCCAGGCAAGATGCGAAGGAGATGACGATTCCCCGGTTAATCTTATTTTGCCGCTTGCAACGCGCCGATCACATAGCTAGCTCGGGGAGCTAGGTCTGCCCACGAGTCATTTCCTGCCAAAATGGCGTGGTTTTCGCACTCACGATTTTATGGGCGTCACTAAATGAAAAGAAAAACGTTTCAACTGGGATTCGCACTTTTAACATCCTTGGCATTTGCTCAGCCGAGCGCACAGGCACAGTATTCCCATTACGGGCATGGAGCTCACCCCTCTGCCGTTCACCCACGAGCGACTCCGTCCCATCGAGTGTCCGATGCGACCCAAACTATGCATCACGGCAACGTCAACCTATCCACTACGCATACTCGCAATTCAAGCATTCTTCAGGTGGGCGGTGAAAGCGTTGCAGCAAGCGATGTTCCGTGGGCAAGTTGCGATACTTGCGACATGAAAAGTATTCGGTCGTGTTCGCCAAAAGAATCTTGGTGGACCCATAAAAACACAGTATTTGGTGAGTTCTTATTTCTGGTCCCAGGCGACTCGGGAATCGTTTATGCGACTAAAGGGACCGACCCTGCAATCGCTGGCGCGAACAGTCCGACGGGTCCGATGGGAATACTCGACATTGGTGCTGAACCCGGTTTTCGCGTTGGTGGATCAGTCGCGTTGACGGATCAATCGAGTGCGTTCTTAACGTTCACTTGGTGGGAAGGTAAAGATGAGGATCGGATAACCGCGACGGGACTTAATGTTCTCAATCCCCATTTACTGCACCCTAGCACGCTTACAGTGGCAGGGGCCGGTTTAGAGGCAACTGGCCGACAAGATCTTGGATTTCAATTGATTGACGCAGGGTTTCGCCGCGCGTTCATTACCAACTGCAACTCTGCGGTTAATTGGATTGCAGGCGTTCGCTATGCGCATCTTGATCAAGCAGTGACCACTTCTCAGGTTGCCAGTGTACCGACAGGCCTGACCACTTTGCGTTCAGATGTCGATTTCCATGGTTTTGGCCTGCTCGCGGGCTTGGATGCGGAACGTCGTTGTGCACCACTGGGGATATCGATCTATGGCAGCACGCTGGGCAGTTTGACTGGTGGCAACTGGAATGCCCGCAGCCGACAAACCAATCAGTTCGGCGGTGGGGTGATTGCGAGTGACTTTGAAGAGTTTCGAATCATGCCGGTAATTGAAGCCGAAGTAGGACTTGCATGGCAAAGCAGCAAGAATCGTGTCCGTGCTCAAATCGGATTTATGGCCAGTGGGTGGCTAAATGCGATTTCTAGCGCCGAATACCTTGATGGGCTCAACCGCAACAACTTCAACGGACTTTCTGAGACGCTAACCTTCAGCGGTCTGACGTCATCGCTTGAGTTCCGCTTCTAAACATCTTCGGCGAAAGACGAAATGTCGCCATCCGACTGCCGAGCTGAACCAGTCTCGCTCGGCAGTCGAGGGCATCGTTAGCGTTCTTTAAGGATGCTAGTGCGTCCTCTTCTTCCTCGCCTCTTCTTCTTGCAATAGGCTAGCGCCCATGTTGGCGAAGACCTGGTCATGAGCAATCGCGACCGTGTCTAATTCTCCTTCACCATTTGCACCTGTATTGGTGCGACTAGCTTTGGCGATGTCATTCAACACGGCGAGAGCATCAAGCGGTGTTAGTTCGCCGTCGCCCGTAACGTCGGGTTTAATTTCTCCGAAATAGTCAATCGCTCGCGATAGGTCGGACATCAGATCTTCAGTCTGATTCTGTCGGATCGAATTGAGTACAATCAATGCGTCAAGCGCATTGATTTCGCCATCGCCGTTAACGTCATACGGGTTCGAAGAACGTTGCAAAGACCGTGGCTGCTCTTGCAATAATGGCCCTGTTGGTCCAACCGGCGGATCGAAGTTTCCAAAAACGGGGACTGCCGAGTCATCACCGAACTGCGCAAACAGATCGTTTCCTAGCGGAGCGTGACTAAACGAATTAAAAACCCGGCTTGGCAAGTTCGGCGCATTATCCGAAACCCAGAAAAACCATTCGGCGGCACCTTGAGGCAACACTCCACCGCGGCCTTTAACGAACAACCCGATGTCGTCCACGCCGTCCAGATTCAGATCGCCTGCGACAGGTCGAACCGTAAACCCACTAAGTCCGACAAATCTCTCAACCTGGTCGGTAACGACCCATAAATCATCCCACTGTCCGTTTCGATTCAAATCGAAATAGAACGTTTTCGTCGCTGTATCGTACGTGGCAAAATCATCGTTACCGTCGCCATTGAAATCACCAACGATCGGTAAACCCGTGTAATTCGTGGGAATGCGGGTATCAACTTGATTGTTACCAGTAGTGTCAATGTACCAATTGGCGCCATCGAAAAGCCCGATCTGGTCCCAAGCCACACCGCTAAATCGGCCTGCAACCGGTATGCCATTGACCTGCCAATTCGCGGGCATCGGTACCACGGTATCGGCGACACCATTATCGGTTGTGTCAAAGGCAAAGCTATAGATTCCACCGAAGCGTCCATAAACGCCTAGGCGGTCAAAGCTGCTCAGTGCCGCGCCGCCCGTCGGGGCAAACCTTCCACTGAAATGGCCGTCCGTCGACCTGCCCATCGTCATCACAAAATCCCGGTTGGTCGCGTCATTGCCGTGACCTTCGGGGTCCCAAGCGAAATTGCCATTGATATCCAGATAAGCGACACCCTGGCTGATAACACCCATTTCCGGACGACTATCAACGGTAAATCTCGCAACGAAATCGCCTCCAGGAACGCCATTACCCGAAGGAAGAACCGCTGCTGCGCCGCCTGGACTGGACGCTTGCGATTCACCATCGAGACGGTTTCCGGCGGCATCGGAGAGTGCATCCGAAACGGTCAATGTGAATCGATCGTCGGCTAGTGGAGTCGGGAAATCTAGTCGAACACGAACTTCGTTAGGCGACTCGCTGACCACGACTGCCTGCGTGATCAAAGCGTGTCCCGAATAATCGCCAATCAGTTGATAATTTCGCACATCCTCGGCCAAGCTTCTTGCGACCGCTGAACTGCTGAGCCCACCGGCTGGCGTCGGGCCGCCTGCAAAGGTTACGAACAACGACCGAACCGCTGGCGTCGGGGCGATTGGCTTGGTTACGAAAACCGAATTGCCATTGGCGAAATCGACGCGAGAGATTCGAGGCGGAGTGGTATCAATCAAAATGTCCAACGTCGCCGGTGCCGAAACATTACCCGCGATATCGGTTGCAAACGCAGTGATCGTTCGCAAGCCGTCGCGCGGAAAGCCAAGAGCGGGGTTGTTCAGGTCGACGGTCGATGTCCATCGATACTGGCCAAGTTCTCCAGGTCGATTATTCGCCGTGGGAGTAACCACCGTAGAACCAATAAAGATATCGCCCAGACCGGGCGCAGAAGCAAAGAAATCAACCCTCGCGCCAGCTTCGGCCACACCTTGAAAACCTGGGGTCGTCTGACGAGTGATGCGATCTGAAACAGAGGCTGGAACGGTTGGTATGCCCGTATCCGTTACTGCGGCGTCGAGCAGTGGTGGTGCGATCAAGGGTGGTGTTGTATCTCGGGTGAACGTCATCGGCACCGACCGATTGGTTCTGCCTGATGTTAACAGAGGGGCACCAAGGGCATCGCGTTGTCCATCGAGCACAACCGTGGCGGCTGAAACCAGATACAACCCGTCGGTTAGGAAGCCTGCTGGAAGTCCCGCAGCGGGTAAATCGAAGCGGTAGAAGTAAGGGCTCACGGCGGGCAGAGGAAATGGCAACGGATTTGCGAATCCCGAAAATGTCAAACCATTCGTGGCATTGGTGACAAAAACTTGAACGCCGAAACCCGGAGTCACCCTTGCCGCCAATTGCGTCGCACCGAGGACGCTCGGTTCACCCAAAAACGGTTGAATCACACTATCACGATTCAGATCGACAAAGTTCAGCAAGTCGACGTCGATGATGAAGGATGGCGTATTAATGTTTGTAAGCCGATCATCATTTCGCAATCCGGAATCGGAGCCAGGATCAAATAACGCCGGCCCAGGAACTGGCGCCGGAAAAAACTCAATCTCCAGGCTATACCGATTTGCAGCAAAAAATGGAAAACCAAATGCCGATATTATATATGTTTCCTGTTCTATAACCGGAATAACAACGCGTTCGTTGTCGGTCTCGCTTAAACTTTCATTCAATAAATTTCCATTGATGTCGAGTACTTGCAAGTCGACATCACCCGCGTCGTGCTTAAACAATAAACTAACCACCAATTTTCCTGATTGCGGCGCTGTATAGGAAAAGAAATCAAAGTCATCGAGACTAATTGATAGATCAGAAATAAAAACCGCAGGCTCACTGCCTAACGGAGTTGCACTGCCTAGCGAGTTATTGGGTTCAAATCGATCGTCGATTGCAAGGTCCCATCCAATAATGTCGAAAGCAACTAGATCGGTCCCCGAAAAAGGAATAAATACGCCGTCTTCAGCGGTAGGGTCCATGAATCCGATTTGAGGATCTCCTGGAGGCGATTCCAGCCAATGGCTAGCTTGCTGGCCATCTCCATTAATTCGACCAGTCGAGAACACAGCGTTTCTGAACTGATTTAGTCCATCAATTGATAAAAACTTTGTTCGAAGATCTGCAGTGAGGTCGATGTCGGCCCCTGAAGTGTTAGAAAAATTGGATTTACGAAACAAATCTAAAACCAGAGGCCTACCGATGCCGTCGTTTTCGGACACGCCTGCATTCGTATCAAAAAAATCAACAGCGCTTCGAAAACCCAAAATATGGCCAATTTCGTGTGCTGCAACCGCAACGAAGTCAAATGATCCGGGCGTAATTCCATCGCTTCGATCAAAATCAAAGCCGAAGTTTGCGGTATTGAACGCAATGAACCCATCTCGCTGATTTGGGTTAGCAATAGGCAAACCTAAAGCTCTAGCATTGGCTCGATTGACGTTGACGTTCAAGTTATTAGCAGATGAATCATTGTCTACGTAGGGTACTATACTACCAATTCCCGCGGGATTTTCCGCCGTTAGGTTCATCAAAACAGACAGTGAGTTACCGGCCGGAAGATTAGAGGCGGCTTGCATGGCATTGGGCGACCTCGCATCGGAGACTAGTGCATTACGAACATCCGTGTATAAGTACTGTTGGGTTTCAGAAAAAGCGCTTGCAAGAACGGTTGCCGGAAAAGCACTGCCGTCCGGTCGGCGCTCCCCAATATCAATTACGACAGTGACCGGATCACTGAACAAGCCAGACCAGAGTCGCCCGGCTTCTTGAAAACCCTGTATTACCTCTTGTGAAGTGCCAGCCTGCGGTCTGAAATTAAAAACCACTGCCAACAGTCGCCGCATCTCAAGGTGTTCGAAACCCAGACGCCGCTGCCCGCCTCTGCGAAGTTCATTCTTCCGGGTGCTTGCCAATGATTTACGCATCTTATTTCTCTTTTGTAACATGGTCATCACCCTTCAAAACTTCACTATGATAAAACGTTACTTATGCGAACAACTTGCTCGACGCTATATGTGCTCGAATCCATTGTGTCGAACCATCCCACCATCCATCTAACTCCATCATTCAAAAAACAGATGAAAGTCAGTTGATCCTTTCTGCCAAGCTAGCTTCGCTGCCCCAGGGTCCGTCAAAACTTGGTTGATTTGTGCAACAACCTTTGAGGATCTACCGGTAACAACGACGCAAGTTTGTCGTAATTTAGGCGGCCTGGATAAAATAGTGTGGGGTGAGTGTAGCGGTCGTTCCGGAGTGAAACTAGTGTCCGGAGAAAAAACTAGCCACTCTGTGTCACCAGAAATTGCCTAACGACTGATTCCGGCGCATGAAGAAACAAGCGTTTTTCAGGCAATTTTGCTCGGGAAACAAGCAGGAAGGTTGGTAAACGAACTGGTTATGCGATGGTTTGCCGCACCTGCGGTATTGCGTTTATGCGTTTAGTATGTTTTCAAAATTACGCAATATCGCGCATGCGGTTTGGCATGCTTCGGTCGATCACTACATTAATGTGCTTCCAACAGCACGAACGACATGAAATAGGAGCGACTGATGGCGAAACCCGAGCATCTCTCTTCGTCCTTGAATAAGCCACGATTGTGAGATGATAATGATCGGAAGCAAACCGTTTGATACCTGATCATGCTAACGAGATTGTTTGTTGGGCATAAGCAGAAAGATGGCATATCACAAACTAAGCGTCGGAACACTACCGAAGCATAGTTTCGGTTTCCTGATTTAGGCATGCATCCAAACCAGTCGGCTCCGATGCCAACCGACATACATTCCCACAAACTCGTCGTTGGGGCCAGCTTCGACTTCGTTTTGCTTAACGCAACTGAACCTGCACCGTTCTCGGCCCATCGGCCCGGGAGTAAAGAACGACAAAGTCTGCGGTGTTGCCAAATGACTGCCCCAGCGCTCTGTCGAGATCCTGTTCATTGAACACTCGCGTACGATTGACACTGATGATCGTATCACCGGCACGCAATTGCAGTTGTCGAACAATCGGGTGATTGCCCGTAACATCTTGAACGACAAAGGCGACGTTAACTCCTCGATCGCGATGAATCCCGAGCGTGCCGATTGGATTTTGTGGTGCGTTATCCGCAACCGGCTGATAGGTAACGATGCGAGAGCCATTTGGCCCCTCAACATGAAAGCGTGGCGGTTG
Source organism: Planctomycetaceae bacterium (assembly GCA_003506095.1). Classification (GTDB taxonomy): domain Bacteria; phylum Planctomycetota; class Planctomycetia; order Pirellulales; family Pirellulaceae; genus UBA6163. The sequence continues at coordinate 6,998 of DNWZ01000745.1, forward strand.
GTTTGATAAAATCGCCTCGCGAAACTGCTCGCGTCGAGTCAAGAACTGCCCGTTGATTTTGATGATCCTGTCCCGGCGGCGAAGGCCCATTTGGTCGCCGACTCCGTTGCGAAATACATCGGTAACCTCGATCACTACTTGCCCATTTACGTAATCCAAGTAATCAAAAGAGACATCCAATTTTTTGGGCCACGCCGGTGCGTCCCATACCGGACGTTCGGCGACGACACGATCATCCTGGCGGCCGTTGCCTGCATCTCCAAGTCCTATACCAGGCCGAGGTCGCGGGACCGAGTAAAGCTGGACCGAATCGCGGCGCAGTATCGCAGGATTGCCATTAACATCGACCAGGACACTATCATCGTCAAACTGGACAACTTGAAATCGCTCGTTGACAGTGACGGTCAGGTGACGCACTTGCTGATCGACTCGAACATTCGCTAAATGAGGTCGCGTGACAACACAAATCACGTTCGTATCAGCATTCTCCTCACCGACGGGTCGGTCATTGAAAAAGTCATCTTCAGCTCTTGCCTCGGAGCATGGCAAAAAAATAAGAAAGCAAACAATGAGGTTTGTCGCAACAAGTCGAAACGTTTTGGTGGCCATCGGTATCTTTGCGCTAAGAAGATGAAAAGTCGGAACGGTTTACTGGGGTTACAAGAAACGCAAAATCCAGCAAGCAAAGCAGGCTTAAGCAATGTTTAGATTGATGAGATTTTGCGATGGAAAGTTACATGCAAACGAAAACGGGTCGATTTCGCGTCGATCGAAATTGAGGCATATGCCCATTCCCAGGGGAGCGGCGTAGAAGTTATTGGCTATCTTGTGATATAGATAGCATCAGTGCGGCCGTTCCTTCGAATCAAGATTTGGGCTCTCGCCCCGTCAGACATCTGCCCCCAAGCGCGTTCAGCTTCTTCTTTGCTTGAAACTGTAAAGTTATGTATTTGCAGTACATAGTCTCCAGGCTGGAAGCCATAACCTTCAGCTCTGGTTCCTTTGTTGACGCTCTTGATTCTCGCGACCCGCCCATTCTTGCCAATTCCAGGTTCACCCGTGAAGGCATTTTCAAGGACAAGGCCAAAGTCCGCCTGCGGGATTGGTGGGTCGATTGGAGTTACTGGAACGGCGGTTGCGTTCAACGTGCCTGTTTGCGTGCCGCGGCGAATTTCCAACTGAACTTGACGACCGCGTGCACGATAAGCGTCATTCATCGCTTTTTGCGATGTCGGCCTGACGCCATTGATACGAATGATAAAGTCGCCAGGCAGAAGCCCGGCCCGTTCCGCCGGGCCACCACGTTCAACCGACCTCACACGTGCTTCGAAGACGCCGCCATTAAAAACCGCGTCTGCGCTGTACTTAAGTGTCAATTCCTGTGCCGGAGCGAGAGTAGGCGAGAGATAAAAGAATAGAAAGGTAATCACTAATTGAATAGCGTTCATCGGCGTTCGACTCGAGCATACCATTGTAGGTACCTTCTATTGCTTGTTGCTTATCTATGCTTGCCTCGATAGCAAGCTGGTGCTTACCCTACCGGCCGGCGGGCCACGAGTCAATCAAATGGAAGTACGACTTAAAACGTATTTTTCTTCTTGGGGCCGCATGCCTCAAGGGATCGCTGGCAAGAACTGGCCACCGTATCGCTATCCAAAACGCGGTTAGCGGGAGAATGGGTTGTATGACCAATAATTGTCAGTCAATTTACGTTTGTCATGAGCTCAGTGTCATCGAAATCACATTGACAGCCGCAGATTAGACTCGATCGACGTTCCCAGGCATTCGTCACGCAATGTAATCCATTTTGCGTATTGGCGCCCGTTTTCGCTGTGTCACAAGCGATTCTCGTGACAAACGTGGTTCAGGGCCGTAAATCAGACATTCTTGGCGTTCGACCGGGCGATTTTTTGTTGGCCTTAAATGGTCGATTGCCCCAAAACCAAGCTCTATCAGAACCAAGGTGCGCCGTGCCCGGACCTGTTTCTTGCTGAGTCCAGTTTTAAGTTCCCTAATCCACTTAACATTGAAGTCAGCACGCGATGGGCGGGTGACGGGGAGCGGATAGTGCCGGTGGATAAAGTGGACGCTGGTGGCCTTGGTGCGGTTTTTGGGCTGCAACGGCACGACTACTTCGTTAGCGTCAATGGTAGACCGGTAGATAACGTTGACGATTATTTCGTCGAACTGCAACGAGCCAGAGGCTAGATCGTATTGCAAGTTACCAATGTGCTGAGACGAAGGAATCGCACGGTTACAATTCGGTCCCAAGCCCCGTGATATCATGATGTCACGACGCGTCACGAAGACCTATCTGTTGGAACATCCACGGCAGCGAATGGTCGATCGGAATGGGTGTGATAGGGTGGACTGTTGGGAGTGCCTGGCAATTTGTCTAGTTATCTGGCAGTGGGATTTCTAGGATAGTTTGGGGGCCGTCTGGCCAATCGGTTGTCAGGGTGAGTTGTAAATGAGCGGTGGCGGCAACGGCGGAGTGAAGGACGTTGAGTTGCTGGAGCTTTTGCAAGACCGAGCGGAGTTGGGTTAAGGATTGTTCAGCATTTTCTTTCAATGGCCGAATTGATCGCCTGTCGCTGGTCGTCGCGTTTTGATAGTGACGTTCGAGTTGTGAAAGCTCGGCTGTGCGACGTTCGAGCAGTTGCGTTACTTGATCGAGCGCCGTGGTTAGCTGTGTCGCTGAATAAGGTTGCCAGGGGAACGTGCTGTCGAGTTGTGCGAAGTATCGCAATCGCATTTGCAGTTTCGTCGTTGCCTTGCATTCAATCCGACAGCGGATCGCGGGCGACGGCTTACCCGCAGGCGTCCACTGCAGGGTCGCGATCTGCTTGCGGATGTTTGTCGGATCGGGAGGCTCGACCCAAGATATGTCGGCAGTTTCTGGCTTGGTAGCGTCCAAGTTTAAACTCGGGGTTTGGTAGATCGCGGGACCTTCCAAGGGCCAATTCAAACGGACCTCCGTCTCGGTAGCATCCAGACGCAGAGGTGCGGTACGAAGGTGTGGCCGCAAGAAGACGGTTGACGATTGGCCTGTCGAGTCGGTCAATCGCAAACGTCCGGCGGCGATTTGCCGTGACAACGGAATGGAGACAGCTTGCTGGGACCAGCGAAAGAGAAGCTGGTCGTCGAATTGTTGAAGGGTCGCTAGCCCAAGGTCGGATGTGGCATCGATCCAGGACCAGCCTTCCGCCAGCCCAATGGATTCGTCGCCGGTTTTTCGAAGGGGTGCAAAGCGAACGTTCGTTAGATTCGGGTGATCCCACTGGGCGAGTCGGATCAGATTGACGCCGACCACCGTTGAGTTATCGACTTGGGCGGTCGTTGCGGTTTCGACTTTTGTGGAAATCGGACGCAACGGGGGCAGGGTCACGGCTTGGCGCGGCATGGCCGATTCGACTGGTTGATCTTCGATCGCGGCGGAGTCCGATTCGGGTTGATCTGCCGCGATCGAGTCCCAGGTTGTAGTCGAGTTTTCGGTCTGGCGATCGAGCGGCAACGCTGAAGCCGGGGTAGTTGTCGGATCGGATTGGTCAGCGCCCGATGTGTAAAAACCGCCGAGCAGTGGATTGTCGAATCCGAAATCAGGGAGAAGCGGTTGGACCGATGCAGACTGGGTCGGAGGTGTCACAGTATCTGCCAGCGCCATCACGCCTGCTTGCAGTTCCACCGACTCGTCGATCGCCGGTGGAGACTCGGCGATGAATCCCGGTTCGAAAGGGCTTGGCGAGTGCGATGTGTGCGCTGGCGAGGTTGTTTGTTCGCTGGATGAAGAAGAATCGTAGGGGACCGATTGTCTTGAATTGGCAAACAGAAGCAGGAGCAGCATCATGATTGCGGCGATGGATGCGACGACCACGGGGCCGTTCACACGCCGCGGCTTGCGGAAATGGGATTGTTTCGCATTTGGATTCGAGGTGGGAAAGGAAAAGGATGCATTGGCGGGTTCGATTGCCCGATGCGTTTCGGGGGAGGACAAGGGCGAGGGCTGGTGATCAGCGGTCGCGGCAATCTTTGGCGACAGCGAAACGCGGTTCTCGGAGTCGACGAGCCAGTCGGCGATTGACAGCGGCGGCAGTGGGCGATTTTCGCGGGCTTGCCAGGACCTGGCGATCGACTCGATCTGTCGTTTCCAATCTTCTTCTACTTCGGGGGGTGGTGGTCCGAGGCGTTGGACCAAAGCCATCATCGATTCGGTGTCGGGGGGCGAGCCAAGCCTAGGAAAGCTGGTGAAATTAGGCGAATCAGGAATCGTTGTTGGCGAGACCGTTTCAGGAGTCGGCAAAATCGCCGAGTTGATGCCCAACAGCAACCTGGCCGCCGAGTCAGGATCGATCTTTTTTTCGGCGATTGAGCGGATCAATTCGTTAACGCGAGTCGGATCGATTCGCATGTCCAGGATCCTTGCGAGGGGGTCAAGTGCGAGATTCTTCGATAAAATCGCGATTTTGCTCATTATAAGGGGTGCTGCGGCGACGGTGTGGCAATCGTTGCGACTGACAAAGTTTTCCTTGCCCGGCTAGCAGAATTGACGAAACCCCAGGGGCCACTTGTGCCGATAACTCCGACGGAAGCGATTGTTTCGCTCGTACGGCGCGGCGTCCGATGGGACGTTTTTGTGCTGCGGGGGGCGAAACGGATCGTTAAGCGATTCCACTGAAAAACATGCCGACGCGAAACGAGTTTCTGGACGACGCCATGACCAAAAAAGTGCATTTGATGCGGGTAAGATGGGCATACCTGGTCGCGTTGGTGTCGATCTACGCGGTCTACACCCAACCGACGGTCGCAATTGCGGCCAGCCCTGTACGACAGGCTGATTTTGAGCCTGATTATGAAGCGAGCGGCTTTGTGTCGCCGGCAGGGATGCCATCGCCGGACGCCTACTTCCAGTCGGTTGAGCAGGCTGGGTTTTTTGGCAACGGCCCGATCGCATCGCGCCTTGGTGGCGGCCACGGGCCGATGACAGGGTCGTGTGACAACTACGGTTGCCAAGCCCATTGCGGTGGAGGCTGTGGCTGTGGCGACGGCGGATGTGGAATGGGCGGATGCGGTTCCGGCGGATGCGGCGGATGCGGATTGGGTGGCTGTGCATCGGGGCTATTTACCGGACGTTACCGGCCGATGTGCCTGTTCTGCGCAAACTCTGGATGTGGCGTCTGCAATGGAATCAGTCAATTCAATCCGTTGTCAGCATTAAGATACTTATTGCCTTATGGCGACGCGGGACTTTCCGTCCAACGTTGGTACGACCTTTCTGCCGACGTGATGTTTTTGGAGACATCTGGAGCAGGCGGCGGCCAAGTGTTGACAACCCGGGGAATAAGTGGTCCACCCGTGTTGAGTTTAGGGGACGCAGCAGACGACGGTTTGGCGGTCGGAGCTCGATTGTCGATCGCCTTCATCGTTGGGCCCGGGGGCAACATTGAAGTAACCTACTTAGGCGGGAACCGTTGGAAAGACTCTGCCACTGCCACGGGCGCCCTTGACCTCTTCTCATTTTTGAGCGACTTCGGCACGAATCCTCCGGCTTCGCCAGGACCGCCGGTCCAGTTCGGTGGTTTCGACGATACCGACCGATCTTCGACTCAAAGTGCGTCGACGCTGGCGACGTTCCACAGCGGTGAAGTGAATTATCGTCGACGAACGGTTGGCCCCTACGGTCGATTCCAGTGGTCGGGCTTGGGTGGTATTCGTTACTTGCGTTACGACAGCGACTTTGACTACATGACTTTGGGCGACGCCAACCGGTTCTTCGATATGAACAACTCGGTTGATAACGAAATGATCGGAGTTCAGATCGGCGGCGACCTGTGGTGGAACGTGATTCCCGGAGTGAACGCTGGGATTGGCCTGAAGGGTGGACCGGCGGGCAATCACATATCCCGCAAGTCGTTTGTAGAGGCAAACTCGATTGGGGCGACGACCTTATCCGATCGATCCAGCGAGACGGCTTGGTTTGGTGAGATCGAAGCGACGTTGTTGTATCGGATCAGCCATTCGTGGACGATTAAGTCGCAATACTACCTGCTGTCGGTGGACAACGTCGGCCATGGCTTCGACTCGAATGCTGCCGATAACCTGCTTCGAGGTGGTGCCGCACCGATCGATCCGATTCAAACCCGCTCGCTGACGATTTCCGGGTTTTCGATCGGTGCAGAGTACATGTGGTAAACTTTGCTAGCCGATTGTGGGATCAGCCTGACGGTTGAGCACTTGAGTCAACGCGAAAGCCGGTCCATTGGACCGGCTTTTTTCGTTGACCTGCTCCTAATGCGGGGTTCTGCAGACGTCCGAAAACGCCCAAAAGACCCCTTTGTAACGATTGGCCCGTTTTAAACGCGGAACTAAAACGCGCCGGTCGCGTCCTAAACGCGGCGTTTCGTTGACAGAGATAACTGTCCAACTAGAATCGACATCGTTACTTATCCAGTCACTGCGAATCGCCCAACCTGACCGATTGTTTGTTGCTACTTGTTGGCTCGGCATTCATTGAACGCCAGCGGGCGGCGATGCTGGAAAGAAAATTTTTCTTGCCGGTATTTTTTAAGTCGGTCGAAATTGGCTGACTCATTTTAACGCTTTGCAGGTTGGGAAGTTTTCTGCAGGCTAGGCAGCAACCCCAATAATTAAACTTATCTCGGAACAGTCATCGTGAAAATGCGAATCAAGAAAGACAGTTCGACACGACCTCGCCGAGGGGCCGATTCGTCAAAACGCCGATTGCTGTTCGAATCGCTGGAAAACCGTCGCTTGATGACTGTGTTTGGAACGCTTAGTCTTCCGGTTGTTAGCGAAACCGAGAGTGCGATCAATAGGAATGATTCGTTTGCACAGGCACAGACGATTAACTTAAGTCCCATCAACCCAAACCTTTTGCCGGGGAGTCGAACCGGTTCATTTGGAGTTGACTTGCAAGGCACTGCCGGATCTGCGGGGGCGGTGAACACCGATATCGACGTTTTCAGGGTAAGCCTACGCAAGGGCGAAGTCTTCGACCTAGCGTTAACAGGAACTCGCGGTGGTTCTTCGCCAATTTCTCAGGTCACCGTTTTTCATGCCGACACGTTCCAACCATGGTTCGCTTTGTCTGGCAACGCATCGGTTTATCCATCAACGACTGTTAGCCCCCAACGTCTTTCGGTCTACCCTCCGGGATCTCCCCTGCAGTCGATTGGTAATGTGCCCGGTCCTATTTTTGCCGGAGCCCAAGTCGTCCCAGCTACGGGCGATTATTTTGTGCAGTTGAATGGTGACGTTTCGGGCCGCGGGTATGAGCTTGCCATGCGAACCCACTTGCCCGGTCCAGTTTCACGACTTTCCGGTGCGGTTCAGTACGTATTTATTGATTATAATGATCAATTTGCTCTGAACACGTTTGAGTTCAGCCCGCAACGAATCGATGGAACGACGCCATTTCCGGCGGTAGTTTCGTCTCGTATTCAGGGCTTGCAGACTCTCTCGCCTCCCGGCTTGGCATTCGGTTCGCCAATGGGAGTTGACGAAAGAATACGAGAGCGCGTGGTTGATTACTTCGCCGACATTGCAGTCCGCAGTGGATTTACACTGGAAAGAGGCGACTTCCTGAACGTCGCTGGAACGCGAGTTGTTGGCACTCAGCTAACATTCAGGGATGCTGCGGGTCAGCGAGTCGGTGGTATCCGGATCGATGATAATGGTGCCGATCCGACGCACAGGCCTGACCTAAGGTTTGGCATACCTACTACCGTCTACGTGGGTCAGGATATTAATCTACAGGAAAACTTGACAGCCATACCAGGGATCGACGCATTCCTGGATCCGTTGTTTGGCAGTGGTGTAGTGCCAGCCAATTCGGATACAAGCTTTACGCCGTATGTTGACATCGGTAACTTCAACGGTTCGCTTCCTGTATTTGTGGACGTCAGGCCCGCGTTGGCACAGTTTCCACCGACAGCAGCAGTAGTGCCCGGTTTTGGTGCTGGCACGATTGATGTAGTTGCTCAAGGGGTGGCATCGAGTATTTCGCGTCATTTGGCACGCAGTTTCGGAGCCCATTACACTGCCGCAGCATTTGGCGGAGTCCCTTCATTGATGGACCAAACTTTCGCTGTACCGGGAAGGTTTAACCTGGTCGGAACGGCATTGAATGGGGCAATATCAGTCAATCCGCCCGGTGGTACCGTCTCCAGTTCTGCCAAACCTTATACATTCCCAGCTGTTGATGCGAATCCACAGAACTTGGCAGGCACTCGAATGGGTATTGTCAATGGCAATGGTTTCTCAACTGACAATCGTACGATTGCCCAAGTGCCGGCAACTTTCCCGCTTTTTGGACGCCAAAATGTCGGAAATACTTTGGTTTCGGGCTTGTCGACAGGTCGTGGCACCGTTGCTGCCACCATCTCGGTTACCAACAATGGTGTCGGCGTTGCTGGGGTAGTTGTCTACAACGATAGCAATGGAGATGGCATAAGAAATATTTTTGAGGAGTTTGGTGTAACAAACGCTAGTGGTAGAGTTGAACTTAGAGTTTCGACTACGCCGGCAGCATTGCGCGTGATTCCTCCCGCCGGCATGCAAGTCGTTGGTCCGAGTGTTGTTAATCTTACGTCTTCTGGGAATGTCAACTTCCAACTTGCCGCTGGAACTGGCGGCGGTGATACACCCGGAACGCCTGGCGTTTCAACGGGAACTGGTCGAATATTTAGCGACTTCAACGCCAATGGTATTCGCGAGCAAGGCGAACCAGGAATCGGAGAGGCTTTCGTCTTTATTGACTTAGACGGCGACACCCGAATTGATATTGGCGAACCGCGGGCGACCACGAATGCCGACGGAACCTATACACTAAACTTCAGCGATTTAACGCCTGGGCGAACCTACAGGGTTTACCATATTGTTCAGCCTGGTTTTGAACTCATTTCACCTGCAAGCGGGTTTTATGAATTCGTGTATAACCCGCTAAGTCTCCCTACGGGATTCGACTTTGCTAATCGCCCGTCGCGTGACTTTGGTGACGCGCCTAATTCTTATATGACTACGTTGGCCAGCGGTGGTCCGAGCCATGGGATTGTCCCGGGTTTGAGTTTGGGTCAACGGGTTGATCGCGATTTGGATGGCCAACCATCACCGCTTGCAGATGGCGATGACTTGGGCGGACCAGTGGGTGCTGGCGGAGTCGTTTTGGATGACGAAGATGGCATTCGTCAATTGACGCCCATCGCTCCGGGTACAACGGCAACTTTTGAAGTGTCGATTGTCAATACGACCGGCCAGACCGGATTCTTGCAAGCTTGGTTCGACTTCGACAAAAACGGTACTTTCTCTGGCCTTGGCGAGCAGGTGTTGCGAAACGTTGTTTTGCCCGCTGGTACAAATCAAGTGCAGATTCCGATCCCGGTGGGTGTGACCACCGGTAATTTGATGACCCGTTGGCGTTACAGTTTAACGGCTGATTTGGGCATTGGCGGAGCCGCGAATTCAGGTGAAGTCGAAGATCATTTGTTCACGGTTCAACCACAGGCTCGGGTTGCGAATGACGACGTGGCGATGGTGTCGCGCAACAGTCAGGCCAATGCGATAAACGTTTTAACGAACGACTTCCAAACGCCTGAAAATCGATTGAGAGTGACGGGTATCGATCGCTTCGCACTTGGCACTCGAGGCCAAGTGACAATCGGCACGGGGGGACAAACCGTCTTCTACACGCCACCGACCGGATTCGTCGGGCAAGACCGTTTTACTTATACGGTAACTCCCGACTTTGGACCTTCGGCGACGGCGACCGTTACGGTGAACGTGACGTTCCAGAGCGATGTTCCCGTAGCACTGGATGACACGGTCGAAGTTGCCCAGGGCAGCAACAATATTGCGATCAATGTCTTGGACAACGATTTGCCCAGTACGTTTGGCGGGATCTCGATCATCTCAGTAACGCCGGGCACACAGGGCGGCACGACTTCGCTGGCCGGTGGGAACCAGTCGGTGCGTTATACTCCTCGTGCCGGATTTGCTGGGACTGAACAATTCACATATACAATCAGCGACGCCGCTGGAAGCATCAGTTCGGCGACTGCGACCATCAATCTTCTGCCTGGTTCGCGTTCGGACGATGTTGTAGCGTTTAACGTTGTGTTCCTAGACGTTATAAACGGCCAGCCGATCACCGACATACAAGCCGGCACGGAGTTTCTTGCCCGCGTGACGGTTGAAGATGTACGCAGTACTTTTAATCAAACCGGCGTCTTCTCCGCGTTTTTGGATTTGCTGTATACCGATGAACTCGTTGCCGTGGTCCCCAGCGCCAGCAATCCACTGGGATTTGCAGTTGAGTTTGGAAACCGGTTCCAAAGTGGTTTGACCGGTGTTCAGACTGGCGATGCCAACACGCCCGGTGTTTTGAATGAAATGGGTTCAACTCGTCGATTGGATTCGATGCCAGGCCCTGGCGAAGGCCCGCTTGAGTTGTTTACCGTCCGTTTCCAGGCCATTTCGCCGGGGATTGCTGTTTTCGCTTCCAACCCAGCCGATCGGCCAGTTTCCGAAACGACTGTGTTCAATCGGATGACTGAGTTGGCGGTTAACGAATTACGTTTAGGCATTTCCGAATTGGTGATTTCGCCTTCGGGTGGTCCCTTTACGTCTGCGATCGATGATGCTTTCCCCGATGGATTCGATTCCAATCGTGTTCGCATCACGGGTGGCCAAACAGCACAGCTGAATGTGATCGCCAATGACTTGCTGGGGCCGACCAACGCGATATCTGAGTTCTTTATCATCAATCGGCCAAACTTTGGCCAAGTAACAACGGATCTCAATGGTCGGTTTGTCTCCTATCGTCCTGACGATTCAATCGTCAACCGATTCGACAGCTTCACTTATGGAATCGTTACGCAGGACGGCGTGCGCAGCACGGCTGAAGTAACTTTGTTCGTCGGTGATCCGGTCGTGGCCCAGAATACCGCCCCGTCAAATAACAAACCCTTCGATGTTGACGTCTCCTTACGAGTCGTCGATGGTCAAGGCAACACGTTATCGAGGATCGTGCCAGGCAGTCGGTTTGGGGTTCAAGTGATTGTTCAAGACTTGCGTGCCCCGTCGTTGCAGGCTAACCCATTGGGCGTGTTTGCTGCGTTTTCCGATATCTTGTATGACGCCGGATTGGCACGACCGTCAAATCAGATTCAAAACGATCCGTTCGATTTTGACGTGATTTTCGCGAACAATTTCGGCATTGTCGGCGCATTCGGCAAGTCTGACCGTGCGGGCATCATCGACGAGTTTGGTTCCTTCTTGACCAATACTACACCCAGCAACAATCCTCCCAATCCGTCGCTCACTGGCCAACCGGTAGTGATGGCAACGTTGTTTTTTGATGCGATCGGAACGGGTCCTTTAAGATTGGTAACCAGTCCTGCCGACGCGTCGCCGTTCCGCGATACCCTGTTGTTCCAGCCTGCGGCGCCGGTGCCTGTTTCTCGGATTCGCTACAACGTTACCTCGATCGATATCGGTGGCGGTAGCGGAGAAGGTGAATCGTTGCAGAATGCGTTGTTGCCTGCAGACGTCAACGGTGACGGCCAAGTCACTCCGATCGACGCGCTGTCGATTATCAACCAAATCAGTCGCATTCAATCAGGGGTTTTGGGTGAATCCGCCGCGAACCTGCCGAATCTCTTTTCTGACGTGAACGCAGACGGTTTAATCACACCGTTGGATGCATTGCTTGTTCTGACCTACATCGGTAGTGCACAACGTGGCGATGTGCCGATCGACTTGACGCAACTGTCTGCTTTGTTGCCCAACGCGGATGGGGTGATTCCGGTCGACTCCTACGCTGCGTTGTATGAGTTGTTATCGGGTCGATTTACGGGTGGTGCGGAAGGTGAAGGCGAGACAGATTCGGCCGCTTCGGTGCCTGCATTGATGCCTTCAAGCCCAAGCGCCAGTGATGGCGAAGAAGACGAAGATTCTTTGCTCGGCTTATTGGCAGACGACGTTGCATCGCTTTGGAAGTAGCCTCGGATCGGGTAGGATTCGTAGTCGGGCGCTTGAAGTGCCCGATCCAATGGGACAATTGTTGCCCATGATTGAATACTTTCCGGTACTTGGCTGGAGGCGGCTGGTCTGAACCGATATCCGTGCGGTTGGCACGGACCAAGGTTTCCAGTTGAGCACTCGGCCAATGCCACCAGAGGTGGTGCATCGATGTGGGAAATCAGTGGTAAAGGGAGTGCGGAGTTTCGTGCCAATGGTTGGAAACTGGTGGTGACCAGTGGTGAACCGAAGGTCGATGGAATTCGTCTGTTGTCCTGCCGTGAAGATTTGGTCGGCGCGTCGGCAAGGATCGCCGTACCTGGTTACGAACTTCCACCTTGCGGCGAATGCTACATCCGCGGCGATGCCCTGCACATTTCGTTTCCGCTGTCGCAAACCAATCCGATCGGCTTGGAATTGGTCATGATTGCGATTGAGGCAGATCAGCGAACGTTCGTAGTTGAATCGGTCATCGGCATCCATACTTCGTTGCTAGACAGCCACCCGAACTTGCAACTGGAAGTGGGTAGTGGGCACCCTGGGTTTCCGGTTTGGGGCAGAGTCGGTTGGGAAAAATTGATCGATGACGGCAACTGGGCTTGGATGCGAGCGGACGCGAGACATTCAGGCGAAGGTCCGGGAGTTTCAACATGCTTATTGTGTGACCATCGCGATCTGACCTCTCTGTCGCCAGAGCGTCAGGGGAGCAGTACATCCGTACGATTCTTTGGCGATTTTCTGGAAAAAGGCGTGATACGAAAAGTCCAACCATGGTGGGTTTGGTCCAACGGAGAGGTCCCGAGTCGAAAGGCGCGAGAGATCGCTCGCTACCTTTCGTCTCGCCCCTTGGCGTTGAGCAATTGAGCGTGATTGAATCGATCTGATGGGGCGTTTTGCCGAATCGATCGCCGGGGCGTATCCTAGCGGTATGGCTATCCAGCATCGTCAGAGTACTGGACGCCGCGTGCCACTCATACCGATTAAATCAACTGGAAGGTGCAATTCGAACCGTTCGGCCTTCCGTCGGCCCGATTCGCTTTAACGGCTAGGCAAATAGCGTAGAATATACACCTTGCTAATCTCATCGATTGACACCTTCACTCCAGTCAAACATCTCTTGTGCCGTCACGAATAAAAATCCACACCGTGCGGACGATACCACGACCGATTGTCGGTCTTGTGGGCTGGATTTCGTGTTGCTGGTTGCTGGCCGCTTGGGCAGTCGGACAACCGCCGGGGACGATGCCAAGCGGATCGATGCCGCTGCCGCCGGTTCAAGCGGGAAACGCCGTACCGCCGGGAACATTGCCGGTCGGAGGCAATCCAAAAATCGGCGAACCTGGAATGCCGACGCCATCTGCAGTGAATCCGGCCGCAAAGCCGGGCGCCACCGGGGACGACGGCAATCCGGAAGACGAACTGAATATCAAGGCGTTTTTGCTGCTGGACGAATCCGGTAATCCTGTGATCATGCCGGGGATGTCGTTTGAAAAGATGGACGAACTGCAGCGGATGCAGCAAGGTTGGCAACAGCTCTCGCAGCTGTACACGATCGAGTCGTTGGAAGTGCGTGGGCGAGTTGTCGAAACGACTGCCGAATTGAATGTCACGGTCAGGATCGATTTAGAACCAACCGGTGGGAAATGGGTAACCGTACCGCTGCGAATGGCTAATTTTCATCGGCAGGGGCCTGCGGATGTTTCCGGCGTCGAACGTTATCGGCTGGACCTGGGCAAAGATGGCTCGGGACACTTGCTGCACCTGAAAAGTGATACCCGTCGAAGTGTCGTCATTGCGATGCGAGTCAAGGGGCTGGCATCCCCCGCCCCAAGCTCTGCTGTCGAGTTTCGCTTGCCTGAAGCGCCCAGCCAGATCGCATTGGAAGTCCCTTCGCCGGGCGTCTCGGCAACGGTGATCGGCCGCGGCGATGAAGTGCTGGAAACCAAGTCGCAACAAAACTCGACCGAAGTTTTATTGACCAGCGGTGGCGGCACCTTCAGCCTTCGTTTTGGTGTTCAGTTACCCGTTGTGGATACGCGTCCGATTCTCGAATCGGAGTCGCGGATTTTGGTCGATTGGCAACAGGCCGACAATGCACCCATTGTGTCGCAAGAGATCGCCGTGCGAAGTGGCCGAGGCGACTTGCCACGTTTCCTTTTGTCGATTCCGGCGGCTGTTCCGTTGTTGCAGCAACCCACGATACGCGGCGGGGCACCGTTTGAAGTCGAAGATGGTTTGGACACCGAATTAAACGGGAAGATTCCGGCGGCCGAAAAAGCTGGAGAGGATTCATCCGAAGCGATGCAGCGGCGATCTGTCGGCGTCATCCCAACGGGCGATCGGGGTGATTCGCGAGTGGAAATCGGCATCGCCACCCAGGTACGAAGCGAGGACGGCCGCCCCGGCGGAACGATTGTCATTCAACCGATTTCGGTGGCCGATGCGATCGAGCAGACGGGCGAGATCGAAATTCGTACGCCACGCGATTACCGGCTTCGGTGGACACCGCAGCCGTGGGTCAGCAGCCAGTGGGACCAAGCCGATTCCGACACTGGGTCGACACGAACCTACCGATTTCGCTTTGACCGCGTACCGTTTGAGTTGCCGGTCTGGTTGTCCGCGCGAGCCAAACGCTTGCGTGTGGAGGGCGATTATCGGCTGACCTTTTATGATTCGCTGGCGTCGCTGAAAGTGCTGCTGCGGACCGGAGGCGGTGTTCCGGACTCTCGCATTCTGGCGCTCAACGTTTCTGGGTGGCGAGTTCAGAACACATTCGTAGGCGGAACGACGACTCCGGTGCAGGTTGACCAGAATGGTGATCTGTTGGAAATCGACCTTTCATCGTTGCCCACTGGCGGCGAAAGCGATCGGATCGAAGTTGCTTTGGTACGCCCCTTGTCCGATTCGTCAGACCGGATTGAGTTGCCGTTGCCGCAAATCGCGGGTGACCCAGAATTGATCGGGACGATCGCATCGACGCTGAGTGTGGTGACACAAGCCGACTATCGCTTCATCGCCGACCTGGGCAACTCGCTCGGGATGGGTGAGGTGTTGAGGGTTTACGGGCCGGCGGGTCCGCCGGAAACACCGACTGGCGGTGCGACATCAACGGGTGCGACGGCCGGTTCTCGCACCACCGAGCCGATTGCCGAGAATCGATACTCGTTGCCGGACATTTCCCAGCCGAGCAAGTTAGCCGGTTTTCTGGTTACTGAACGACCTCGAATCGCTTACCAAACCGAAGCCGAGATTTCGATCTTGGGCAATCAATTGATCGAAGAAGTGAACTGGGTCGTTTATCCTCAGGGCGGTTTGCGCGGCCGATTGCCGATCGCTTGGGGGCGCGGCGATGGGGCTCGCGGCGATGCGAAGCCTTCAGCCGCTGAGGCCGCAGGTAGCGATGGGGCGTCCGGAGAAAATGATGGCGAAGTCGTCTATCGCTTGCCAATGAATGAGGGTTGGGGCGTAACTGTTGATGACATGCCAGCAGTCCTTCGAGCCAGCAGCGAGAACGAATACAGCATTTACAGTGATTTCCTGGCGGGCGGTCCGCACCGCGTGCGGTTACGTCGCAGTCGCGAGTTGCCCGGTACTCTCTTTTCAGACGCGTTGGTCAGCGGCGGCAATCGGATTGCTGGAGTCGAGTTGCCAAGGCCCGGCGTCGCTGATGTGACTTTGCGCGGACCGATGGTAGTACGGTTGCGCGGTGATCGCGGCATCGATCTTGTGTGGCGAGACTCGACGTCGCCAGGGCAAAGTCAGCCGGGTGAACCCATTTCCTTGGCATCGCAACCGATCGCCGAGTTGCCGCTCTGGGGCCGCAGGGTCGATCGCAAGCAAGAGGAAGTGGTTGTGCGTCGGGCCGTATTACGCACGGCGGTCAGCCGCGATACGCAGCACGATTACTTGATTGCGTCGGTTCAAGGCGGTGGCCTGTTGCGGTTGCCGCTGGTCGGCGCGGGGCCGGATGTTTTGGTCCGTGCGATGATCGATGGCACGCCAAGCGATGTATTGCGAATTGATGACAACAGTTGTTCGGTCCGGTTGGGCGAAAAAGGGACACACACCGTGTCGCTCCAACTTTGGTCGCCGCGAGAATCGTCGTTGCTCGCTGAAAAGGTGCAACCGATCTTGAGCCTGCCAACGGGCACGGAGCGGTTTTACTGGGAAATCGTGACGCCGCAGGATGATCATTTGGTTTGGGCGTCGCCATCATCAGGGCGAGCGATGCGTTGGCAATTTGATCGTTGGCGGCTCTATCGCCAGCCCGTGCAGACCGCATCTGAATTGGCCAATTGGGCTGGCGCGTCTTGGGAAACACGACTTCCGCCGGGCAATCGTTATCTGTTCGTGGGTGTCGACGCGTCGGGTTTGCGAACAGTGATGATGTCACGAATGGCGATTTGGTTGATCGCCGGAACCGCAGTCCTGTTGATAAGCTGCTTGCTGACCTATTTTCCTCGAGCGCGGCATCCGTTATTGGCTGTGACAGGTGCGGTTTTCCTCAGCGGCATGACACTGTTGTTGCCAGACGCATCGGTGCTCGCCGGGCAAGTGATGTTGGTAGCGATGTTGATGGTCGCGGTGATGGCAGGCGTCGGATATTTGCTGGCTCCCAAACGTCCGACGCGAGTTCTGGTGCCGACCACCGACCGCGGTGCAGATCGATCGTCAGTTCGAGGTGGGTCACCATCACGAGGAAATGTGGTGACACCGGCCGGACAAAATCTGGGCGGCCAATCTTCGCCTTCGGGTCAATCCGGTCGCATCATCGCCACCGAACCGTTGGCGGTTGCGGATTCGAGGCCACGTGGATCGGCGGCGGAGGCGCGTTCATGAGGAGTCTCCTTACCCAGGTCGCCGCCCGATGGCAGTTACTGAGACTTGCGTTGGCAGTGCTGTTCAGTTTGGCCATCCTGGCACCGGCTTCGCGTGCTGACGACGCGGTGCCAGATGCACCGCCGGCGCAGGAGGAATCATCGCCAGACGATGCGCCGCCAAAGCCAGAACCGCTTGGCGATGATCAACCTGACAACGAAAAACCTGACAACGAAAAACCTGACAATGAACAGCCTGGCAACGAACAGCCACAAGCGGCGTCACCGAAGGCTTCAGCTTCTTTGCCGCAATCGTTCGAAACGCTGCGACCGATCCTGTTTTTTCAAGGACAAGGTTCCGGGCTGATACCCGAAACATTTCGGCCGATCACGATTTCGCAACTCGACTCGCGGCTAAGCGGCGAAGGGACGGGGGCGATGTCGGTGTTTGAAAAACCGCAGCTCAATCGTGCCGTTTATGTCGCCCGATTGGTCGATTCGGCACTCGTTTCCAGTCAAACAACCTGGGAAATCTCCCACGGCGGCGACTCGCCGGCAATTCTCGCTTTGGGAAGAATCGGGTTGGCCCTGCAATCAGCTGGGTTGTCATCCACGACGGGCGCAGGTTATCGCACCGACGCGATCGCCGTCGTCACGCAACCCGATGGCACCGCGTCGGTGGATGTCCAAGGCGATACCAAGTTGACGCTTGCTTGGACTGCAGCGGGGCAAGAGAGCGAAAGGGAAATCGCGTTTGACTTGGCATTTCCCCGTTCGGAACAGGCACGTTGGTTGGTCGAGGTACCTCAAGGGATGCGACTGCAATCGCTCGACGGGGTCAGTCAATCGTTGCCCAGTCCGCCGCCAGAGGCGGGCAATCGCGACTCAGGACGCGGTTCTTGGTATGCAATCGAAGCGGGTGGGCTGGATCGATTGAGGCTTCGCGTGCTGAAGATTGCCACTGGTACTGGCGAGACCGAAGTGATCGTTCGACAAGCTTCATTTCAATACGATTTGTCGCCTGCGGTGATGCGTTTTTCCTGTCGCCTGTCGATCGATCCGCCCAGCGATGGTGTACTGCCACCGCTGCAGATTTCTGGTGGTCGTTTGACCTCGATCACCCTCGGTGGTGCGTCGGTTGCGTGGAACGAAACGACAGCAACCGGAACCCGACTGGTTCGCATCCGCCAAGATCGCGCTGAAATCGCTTCGACTGCGCCGATCGCGATTACGATCGATGGCGAAGCGGCGTGGGACACGCAGTCTGACCTGCAACCACTGCCTTGGATTCGCTTGCGAGAATGTGTGCCGATTGTGGTGGGCAACCAAGTTCAAGTGAAAGTGTTGGTCGACTCGCGATTGACGCTCCTGCGATTGGAAACGCCGTCAGCCTGGCGATACCTCGCCGCGGTTGAAAACGATGGTCGCCGAGTATCCTATCGGCTGGGCGGTCCCTGGGACGACGCTCCACTGATGGTCGGTGCGGTCAACGACCAGGGGCAAGCTTTCGCCGAATCTTTGTTGCGATTGTCTGCGACCGAATCCCGTTTTCGAGCCACTTGGGAATCGTCCGTATCGCTAGCTTCGTTGGGGCCTCAACCGGTACGATTACGAGTAGACGCGGGTTGGACGGCGGAGACCGTGTTGTTGCCGCTGAGCGGTCGGGCGGTCGACTTGCCGCCCGACTTTGCCACTCGTCGCGAGATCGTGATCTGGCCGACGGCCGATGAATTGATCGAAGGGAACCTGAAGATCCGAGTGACCGGATCCCGGCCGTTTCGGATCGAAGGCGACTGGGCACGTTATCCTGCGACTTCATTCGTTACGTTTGCCGCAGGGCGAAATCGATTCGCGGCCTTGGTGACTCCGCCAGCGGGATTTCGCTGGGACGCCGAAGCATCGCTGCAAAACAATCGCATCGGGCTTGACAAGCTGACTCCCACTCAGCGTCAGATGGTCGACACATTGCCGACCGATTCGCTGCTGCTAGACATCACGCAGGGCCGCATTATGTCGCTGGGCAGCCGTCGTCCGGCGGCGGCGTTCAATGTGTCTAGCCTGATGACAATCGCCTTGGCCAATGATTCGGTGGTCGAGACACATACGATCAAATGCGAATCGGCATCGGGCGAATTGGACCAGATTCGTGTCGAGTTTTCTGCCAGCAGGCGTGCGGATGTCGAATGGTCTGTTAACGAAAAGGCGACTCCCACACGACGTTTGATGCGCGCCAAACGGCTGAAAACGACAGTCGCTGATGACCCTGCGTCACGTCCGGCTTTGTCTCCATCTGATTCACAAAATGGGCCCACCATCGACAGCGGAGGTGGGCTGACCCAGCCGCTGACTGCCAGCAACGTCGGGGCAAGCGATATGCCTCGGGAGATTTGGGATTTGGAACTGGAACGGTCGGGGTCGCGAGGCGTCGTCTTAGTCGGACGACGTGAATCGTCGTTGGCCGCTTCGGGCGGAATCCTGCGGTTAGAATTGCCGAGCGTGCTGGGTGCTGACAATCGCCTGGCTCAGGTCTTCATCCCATCGACATTCGATGTGGTTCGAACCGGCGAAGGCGTTTTGAAGGTGCCGCGATTGGTTGGGCCCGACCTGATTTCTGGCGGCGCGAAGTTCGACCAGCAGGACGGTGTGACACTGCGTTACGATTCGTCGGCCACCAATTGGATCGAAGTGGCACGAGCAGACCCGGGTAAACGGGTTGCCGTTCTGTGGCACGAAGCGGTCGACATCATCGCGTCCGGACGCGGCGGCGATTGGGTTACGGCAACCTATGGTATTGATGTCGGTTCGAAGTTATTGATTCGCCATGACGCGGAATTGCGACTTGCCAGTGTGACCGATGGCAACGGCTCAGCGCTCAGCCATGAATCGCTGACGGGTCAGTTGTCGATCCCGCTGGACGCTTCTACGAACACTCTGGTTATTCGCTGGTCGCGACCGGCCGACGCTTTTGAGCCAGCCAGAAAATGGTCGCCGCCACGGATCGCACCGGTCGCTGTCGTGCTGCGTCGTGATTGGCGACTGACCGCTGCGCCCGACACCTGGATTCCCAATTCCTTGGCTGGCGCGTTCGGTTTCGGCCCTCGGAATTGGTTCGGCGACCGAGCGGCTGAAAAACCGCAGTTTGCCCCCTTGAGTGATTCTTTGGCGAGTGTGTCGGAGTCTTCGGTGCGGATCGAACCGGCAACTCCACAAAGCATCTGGCTGGTCGATCGATCGACCGCATTGTGTTCGATCGCAATTTTGGGTTTCGTGCTGTTTTCCGCCGCGTGGATGTTGGTGGGAAATCATGCCGTCGTTGTCGGCACGGCCTTTATCGTTTCTGTTTTTCTTATCCCCGGAATACCGGCGGGCTGGATCCACTGGATCGCCGCTGTCTGTGTACCGATTGCCGCTGGCGGTTTAGTCGGTTCAACACGTGCGGCGATCCGACGTGATCGGATCAAAAACGATTTATCCCACCATCAACAGAACAAGTCAGGGTCATCAGCGCGGTTGCGACTATTCGACGTGACGCCGACGACGGAGCGATTAGTCGCTCGGCTGCTGGCATTGCTGATCCCGATTGCGGGATCGTCCGCCGCATACGGCCAACCGTTGGCAAACCGTCCGATCGTGTTGGTGCCGACAAAAACCGATGGCTCGCTGGCCGGCGATAAGGTTTACATCTCTCAAACCTTTTTCAACGAGCTATTCCGCGAGAAATCGATCTCGGTGGCTCCGCCGTTGATCACGTCGGCGGTGTATCGATTGCGGCTAGACGCAATGACCGAGTCAGGGATGCCAACGGCGGACTGGGAAATCCGGTATTCGCTGGCAAACTTGGCCGAACGTTCGGAAATTTATTTGCCGTTCAAACCGTCGCAGGTGCGAAACGTGCAGTGGTTGCCCGGCGGCGAAGCGAAACCGCTGCGGTGGACCGCCGAGGGTGATTCGCGAATCCGTGTTTCTTTGCCGCCAACGTCATCCGCCGCGATGCTGGTACGGCTTTCGACCGATGTTCAATCGCCCGAGCGGTTGCTCCGACGAATTCAATTGACGATTCCTCCGGTCACAGCGGCGTCATTGGTTGTCGATTCTGGCACGGCCGTACAGCGTTTTGAAACCAGCGGTGCGATCGGCCAAACGACCTTGCAACCGGAGTCCGGACGTTTGTCGTCGGACTTGGGCCCAACGAGTTCGATCGACTTAACCGTCACGCTGCGCCAGGGTGCGCGTGGCATTCCGGCGATCGCCGCCCGGCGGTATTGGATTCATGCCTCAGGTGATCGGTGTCAAGTCGAATGCGAGATCGACCCCGGAACGGAATCGCTGCGCCGTGGCACCGATTTGCCCATTGTGATCCTTGGCGGCCAACCGGCGATCCTGACATCACGCGATTGGTCAATCCACTCCTCGGAAATGATTTCACCGCAACGCCAATTGCTGACCTGTCGTTCACGGCGTGATTCCGCGGGCCCGATTCGGCTGATGTGGAATCTTGATGTTCCGATCGCTAATGATGAAGCGACCGCCCAAGCCGCTGCGTTTCAAGTCCCGGATGTGATCTCCGCAGGTTCTGCCGCTACGCCTGATGCGGTGATGGCGATTCAATCCGGCGACGGTTACCGCATCGTCTCCATCGGGCTGCCACCGGATACGGCGTCTCAATCACCCAATGCGATCGATGCGTTCGTTGCGCAGTGGACCGGCTTTCGCCACACCGCATCGCAAGTCATCCGTTCGCCCAGCCCGTTGGTACGATTTGCAATCATCCCCAACCAGTCGCAGCCGTGGACGAGCGACGAGCGTCATCATCTGCACGTCCGCCAAGGCGAAATGCGATTGACGCTCGACGCCACCATTAAGCGTGGCGCGCAAGCGATCGGCCCACTTCGACTGGCCTATCCCAAACGTCTGGAAATCCGCGAATTGACGATCAACGGGGTTGCGGTTTCGGTATCACCCCACTCGATCGCCGGTCGATCCGAAGTCGCGATCCCGGAGCAGATCGGTGGCGAAAAACTGAACGTGCGTGTGGTCGCGCATCAACGCCTTGGGACCGACGAAGCGTTTTCGCCGCCGCGCATTCGAATTGTTCCCATCCGGTCGATCGACGGCACCTACACGTTCACTCGCGACCAGGGATTGCGTGTCGAACAGATTCGCGCGACTTCCTTGCCTGAGCTTGCCGCCCCTGCACTGGATATCGCTGACCAACTGCTCAGCGGCTATTTTCCCTGCTGGACATGGCAATTATCCGAAGCGACGGCCGATCAATTGCCGTCGCCTGATCCGCAGATTTTGCTCGACGGTTTGTTCCGGGCCGAACAACGGGCCAGCCGCGTTGACAGCGTCCAGCGGACCGCAATCCGCTGGACCCAATCGCGTTGGATGTTGGACGTTTTGATTCAAGTGCGAGCCCGCGGCCCCGAAGGGACGTCTCCATCGCTGCTAGATGATTTGAACATCGAATTGCCGACCGCCTGGAGCGACCAGTTGATGGTTGAACCGGCCCAAGCGTGGTCCAGCCAACCGGCGATCGATCCGGCGATGAAGGTGATCCGGATTCGCCCGGACGCGCAATCACGCGCCGCTGGTGTCGCAACGCTCCGGCTGCAAGCGTTCCGTATTGGCGAGGCGGATTCACTGTTGGAAGTGCCGACCGTTCGCGTCATGGGCACCGCATCGACACAGACGTTTATGTCCGTGCCACAAACGGCCAGCGGGCGGCCGCTGATTTGGCAGACGCAATCTGCGGCGGTTGAAAGTTTGCCTGCAGGACTGGAAAACGATGAAGCGGCCGCAGCGGGTGAGTTAGTTTTCAGAGCGCTGAGCAACCGTGCCACGATTCGCTTGCAGCCCTCGCGCCCCGATGTGACCATGGCCAGCGCGACTCTGTGCGATGTGCAACTGTTCCCTCAACCGGACTTGAATTGGTTGGCGATCGTCCGCTGGGACGTCGAGCCGGGTGATTCAAGAACGATTCCGATCGAGGTGCCCTTCGGCGGCGTACCGCTGGCCGTTTGGGCCTCGGGTCGGACAGTACCGCTGACCGATACGGCCAGCGGCAGTCTCACCGCGGACGCCAGCCCCGCCGAAAATAATACCAAGCTGGTTTCGCAAACGGCCACTCGGCTTGATGTCCCGATGTCGCTCAGCCAGCTCGCTCAGCCGATCGTTATGCTCTGTCAACTGCGTTCGCCCGATCCACGGACACCCCCGGCGCTGCCGACATTGGCGGACGTCGATGTGAATGAAACTTGGCTGACGCTTTACAAGTCCTCCGACGGCTCAGGCCAATCTGCGCAAATCGTCTTGCCGAATGACTTGCCACAGGGTGGCGCGAATCCCGATGCCAATAACAACGATGGCGGCACGTCGCCTGAGCAAAGCCGCTGGATCGCATCCTCCGACGGCGACCGCTTGATCGCGTTAGCTCAGTCGGTGATCGACGTGACCGAGTCGTCGATCAGCGGCGCGACCGACCGTCCGCAAGAAGAGCTGATCGCATGGTTGACCGCTTGGGACCAGCGATTCTTGCAGTTACGCGCTGAAGCGGCAGGCTCAACCAACGATCCGTCGGCCGCATTCGGATTGCGCGATTGGGTCGCGACCAATCCGCTGACACTGCTGGACGGTTCACAATCGACGACCGATCCCGCAGTCATGACCTCACTGCTGGAAACTGAGCCATCCCCGCCGATCGGGCCGTGGCGACCTCTGGTCGATCGCTGGGGCGAATATGTCCGCCGCGTCACGGGGATCGAAATGGTTCAAGACGCCAGCGAGCCACCGGCGATGATGCCGTCGGACCGCTGGACGGTCGCGACTGTGGCCAAGCATAAAGGCGTGGCGACAACCATTCCGGTTATCCGTAACGGTGGTGAAGTCTCGACGCTGATGTTAGCCATCCATCTTTTGATCGCAGGTTCGTTTATCGTCGGCGGTGGATTGCTGGCATGGATCTTTCGAAAATCGCTGGCAAAGCCGCTTGCTCAACCGGCCGTTTGGCTGTTGGCTGTTGGGCTGGCATCGCTGGCCGTTACACCGATTCCTGTCGCGATTGCGATTTGTGTCGTCGCGATCACCGCGCCGCTGTTGAACGCGCCGCCTAACGGCAACGGAGCCAATACCCGACTGACCCGCAGCCGCACGCAACCCAAACCGATCGCGAGAGTCTAAAATCTAGAGCCGATTGGTGGCCACAGCACTGGGGCGGAGTTGTCGGCGGACGTCAGCGATGATTTCTCGCGGCACAAACTTGGCCAAGTGTTCGTCGTTGTCGCTCATCACAGCAATTTGTTTCAACAGCGAACTGCTGATATGTACAAATTGTTCATCGGCCATCAAAAAGACGGTTTCAATTCCGTGATCGAGTTGGCGATTGGCCATCATCATCGTGAACTCGCCAGCGATATCGGTCAGCGGCCGAATCCCTCGAACCATCACACTGGCACCAACCTGGCGGACAAAATCGACCGCCAAACCGTCGAAGGTCGCGACTTCAACGCCTTCCATGTCAGCCGTCAGTCGACGCACCAAGGCAACCCTTTGGTCAGGATCGAATAAGGGATGCTTGTCTTTGTTGATACCGATTCCGACGACGATGTGAGCAAACAATCGGTTGGCCCGGCGAATGATATCGAGATGTCCCAGCGTGACTGGGTCGAATGAGCCGGTATAGACCGCTTTAACGGGGTAGGGCATGAGCTGGTTGGGGAGAATTTGTATTGTTTGCGAGACCGGACTTAGTCGCTGTCGCGATTCTTCGTCGCCAGCGTTTGGACAACATCCACCAACCGATCAATGTCGGATTCGTTGTTGTAAGCGTGAATACTAGCTCTGACGCCGATACCGCGACAGCTAACAGCGACGCGGTTTTCAGCAGCTAATTTCCGAACGGCGGCCGGCAGGACGCCCGGCAAAGAAAAAGTGACGATCCCGCTTTGATGGTCACGGGATGGGGCAACGGCGGTTATCGCGCCGGCATCACGGAGTTTTCCGTCGAGCAAGCTGGCCAAATCGAGCACGCGATCGGCGATTGCGGATTGCCCATGGACAGCGGCGACTTGGCGGAACAGCAACAAGCTTTGCCGCAGTGCTCGCATGCCGATCATGTTGTGCGAACCGATTTCGAATCGCGATGCATCGGGTTTCAAGTCCCAATGGGCTTGGCCGAAATGGTGTGCCGCACGCACACTGTTCCAGCCGACAGGGACACAGGCCAGCAGTTCCAAATGCTGCTTGCGGATGAACGCCACGCCAGCACCCTCGGGGCCGAGCAACCATTTGTGACCATCGGCCGCCAGGAAGTCGATCGGTGTTTGTTGCAGGTCGAGCGGAAAAATACCGAGCCCTTGAATCGCATCAAGAAAAAAGAGAGCGCCGGCATCGTGGGCCGCAGCGACGCAGGCTTGCAAGTCGATCCGAAACCCGCTGGCGTACCCGACCCAGCTGGCCGCAACAATCCGAGTGCGGTCGTCGATGGCGTTTCGCAGCGCCACGACATCGATTTGGCCATCGGCTGCCGTATCGACGATTCGCAATTGGACACCGTGTCGCTTTTGATTTTGCCACGGGAAAACGTTCGACGGAAACTCGCCGCTGGGGATCACAATATTGTCGCCCGGTTGCCATGGCAGCCCTTCGGCAACAACGTTGATCCCGAACGAGGTGTTGGGAATCAGTGCGATTTCGGCGGCATCGCAGTTCAATAACCCTGCGAAATCGCCCCGTAAGTGATCGATTTCTGACGCCCACTGGGGCCAAACCGTATCGCCTTGCTCAGACGCCTCTGTCGCGAAGTCGACCATCGCGCGGGCCGCACCAGCGGTCAGTGGTGCCACAGCGGCATGATCCAGATAGGCCCAAATCCGCGTTACCGGCATTTGCGAGCGCCACCATTTCCACGGATCAGCAGCTATTTCGGCCGCTGAGTTTTGAAAAACTGGTGTGGCGGTTTGGTCAAGCGACGTTGTATCGGTCCATGTCATCGCACGATTCCTGTTGGGGGTTGCCGATACTGGCTGGAAAATCGCAATTGTGAAGGAAAAGCGAAGCTCCAGGGCGCCACCAATCGACAGAATCAGAAAAATCAGTCATTTTACCCAAACTAGCCAACTTTCCATGGTGGCCTGGTGGTTAACATTGCGATCTTGGTAACTATACTGCCGGGTATCGTCTTAACAGCTCATCACTTTCCCACCCGGTTGATCATACCCCGAGGTCCATGAATGCCCAAGGCTCTCAGCCTGATCAGCTTGGTATTAGCGGTAGTGATCGTCGTCTTGTTTTTGACCGACGCGGCTATGGGTCTGCTTGGAATGGAGCAGTCTGCGCCGCTGCGGGGAGCGAACCTGATGATGGACTTCGTCTTCGTGATCGCTGGCGGAATCCTCATTTTCATGAGCTGGTCAACGTTCCGTGAACTTCGCCGATAAGTGCGTAGTCGTCGATTGCCGTTGGCCGCGTATTCGTCTGATCGGATGAATCAGCCGGTCGCGGCAGATTCTGTGAGAAACGTTTTCCACGATTCATAGCGTGGGTCGGTGATTGAATCGGCGAGCAGCGGGTTGAACCTTGGTTTTGCCGGCCGGGTCAACAGCGTCATCCGCGCCTGCTGCGGAGTGCGTCCACCTTTACGGCTGTTGCAACGCAAGCAGCAGCAGACGATGTTTTCCCAAGTGGTCTGTCCGCCGTGACTGCGTGGGATAACGTGATCGAGGCTCAGCTTATTGGTTGGCGGTTTCTGGCCGCAGTACTGGCACTGGTGGTCATCGCGGGCGAAAAGGTTCTTGCGATTGAACCGTACGGTCTGTGCGGGCATCCGTTCAAACCGGGTGAGTCGGCAGATGCGTGGCACGCGCAGTTCGTAACTGATTGCCTGCAGGTAATCTTCGTCCGGTTGCTTTTCGAGCGACGAAAGTTGGCTCAATTCGACCCAGCTTTCGAAGTCATAACTAACGAACTGATCCTGCTCCATCACGATGACTTCGGCACACTGGCGATACAGCAGCGTCATCGCCCGGCGGACGTTAACGACACGAATCGCCATGTAGAATCGGTTGAGAACCAACACGTTGGTTTCGAGAATAGAACTGCCGGGCATCGTAACGCATCCTTCAGCGGGTGAAGTCGCCCCGAGCTCAGTTTCGACTTCACTTGTAAGTCGACGCGGCTAAGTCGAGGCGGCGGATAAACGGACGTGATCAAGACAGGTCGGTGTCGTGACTATTCTAACCAGGCGACGGTGCACTCTGGCAAACCGGCAGCGTCGGATATTCATCAAAACGAGCAATAAATTTCATCTAGTTGCCAGCAACTTGAACGCCGAGTCGCAATCACTAGCCCGCAAAAGCTGGTGGGTGAACACACCGACAATCATTCCAAAATTATCGATCACCACCGTCTTTGGCTTGTCACTGACGATCGCTGCTCATTACGATAAAGGGTCGAAAACTGTTTTCCTGGCGTCTTGGACGCAGGCAACTGCTTTGTTGTTCGCGGCTAGTTCGATTTAGTTGATCGTGCCAGTTCGCAACGAATGATTGTCCGGCGGGCTTGCAGTTTGTGCAGTCGCCGATCCTTTTCTCGCTAGGGCTGATCGTATGACGCACTACACCTGCGACCGATGCAAATCAGTGATCGATCCGGCCCAGCGAACTCGCTACATCGTTCAAGTTGAAGTTCACAGCGTCGCCGCCCATCAACAGGTAGCGGATGATTCGGGCGAAGTCGACTCGTTATCGTTGCTGCACCAAATGCTCGAAGGAATCGAATCCAAGCCGATCACGTTGAACGATTGCTGTGACGATTTGCAAAATGGTGATGACGTGTTCGCGTTAGGCCTTGGCATGGATGATCGAGGTAGTGGCATTGGTCCGGGTGGCATTGAGCAGTCATCCGAAATCGACCCTTCGGACGATGTTGCCGACGATGAATTGCCGACGCATCGTGCACAGTATGAACTCTGCCCGGAATGCTACCGAACGTACCTGCGAAACCCGCTGGGGCGCGACCAAGTGCCAACGCTGCATTTCAGTAAGAACTGAATTGGCTGATGCGTCCAAACTCTTTGCGAGCTGCCATGTAGTCCAGAAACGCGGCTCGCGTATCGACCGGCAACTCACGGAAATCCCGATCGGTGTGCGGCTGAAGCGATCCGTCCAAAGCCATATGAAGCGCCACGGCGGCTTTGAGTGCCAGTTCGCGGTTGAACGATTCGGACCAATCGATCCGACGTGACACGTGTCGCAAAATGGACACCGGAGTGCCAATTGCGTTGACGAGCGGATTCGTTTCGCCGGCACCGATCGCATGGACGTGGCTTCGCATCGCCGCTTCGGCATCGGCCAATCGGCGTGCCGCTTGGCGTGCATCGGCACAATCACCGCGATAGGCCGCGACCAAGAATCGACCGGTGCCGACTCTCTGAGTGCGGTTGTTCAGTCCGGCAAACGACGCTACATCGGACGAGAACCCAGTGCGTTGGCTATCGCCGGTAACCATCACTTCAATCAATTCGCCTCGCCACGTCGCGGGTACTCGCAAGGTCATCCGCAGCACGCGATCGCCTTCGATAATCTGCTGGTCGGTGGAGCGGAACTTAAAATAAACGCCGCGGCCGCGACGAGTCGTACCGCTTGCGGCAATCAAATGCATCGGCGCGACGCGATTGTACTTCGTCATTTCGGTGTTCCGATCGCCTTGGGTCGCGGTCAGGCTGCCGCCGGCGACAGGTGGATAGCGCCCATCGGCTGCAAGCGATACGGTGCGAGTTGTTTCATCGGTTCGCTGTACCTCGATGCCGCCGTTGTAATTGCTGGCTAATTCGGTACGTGGCGCGTAATCGGCGACCATCGCTGACCCGCCGCGAGGCGTGATCTCAACCAACAATTGGTCGATCTTGGGTGCGGCAAGCGAATCGACAATCACCGATAGCGTTAACTCGATGTCGATCAAGATGTCGCCACCAAGGTTGGTCGCAGGATTGGATTGTTCAAGAACCCTCCCTTGGACCACCTGAGGCACATCGAAACGGACTGCCGACTCCGAAGGGGGCGAAAGTGAATTTGCCGGGCCAAATTGGGCCAAAGCCGGTTGCTGCATCTCAATCAATCCAATCGAGATTCCGGCAATCAGGCTCAAAAGCAGGTTGCTAGCGGGTTGCGCAAACAGATCGATACGCATGGTCGGTTTTCCTTCCCAAAAGAGCTGTGGACTTCCGTTTCGGCGGCAGTTGCACGATTCCCTCGGCGTCTGCGCATCCGGCTCGTTGTGTGGCAGTTCAATCCAGTGCCCACAATCGCCGGTTAAAAGAGCTCCCGACATGCCCAGCGCGAAAGATCGCAGGGCGACGGGAACGCTCGAACCTTTCCGTCCTGGGAAAGTGATCGGGATCGCGATTGCGACCACCGACTCGTTGCCATTGTACGCGGCGGCAAACCCAGGGCAAGGAATTCTGGCGAGTCCCACTACATTGAGTACGTTTCTATCTGCCGCATGGCTTAGCTGTGCATCCGCGCCAGGTGCGATCCGGCGGCGATGATTTCGGTTTCCTGAGCCGAAAGTTCGTCCAGCCGTTTGCGAACCACCTGGCGATCGCCGCCCGTAAAGTTCTCGGCCAAACGCACATAGGTCGTGTGGTGCCTCGCTTCGCTCTCGAACAGGCTGCCGTAAAAATCGGCCAACTCATCATCACGGCCGGCCATATGGTCTCGCAGTAAACTGAACCGTTCACAGCTCCTCGCTTCGATCAATCCGGCGATCAGCAACCGATCGATCGCCCGATGGGGTTCACCGGTCCGCACCAGAGAATTGAGTTTGCGGCCATACGGTCCCGGTTGAAGCGTACGAAACGTGATCGAACGACGCTCCAGCAAGTCGATCACCATCCAGTAGTGTTCGAGTTCTTCTTCAACGATCCGGGTCATTTCGCGACTAAGCTGGATGTCGTCGACGTAAGAGTTCATCAGGTTCAGCGCCGTCGTTGCCGCTTTGCGTTCGCAGTGGGCGTGATCGATCAATATTTCGTCAAGGCTTTGATCGACCTGTGCCAGCCAACGGGTGGTCGATGTGGATTGTAGGTGCAGCATGGGTTGCGTCCGGTTGCGGGAATCTTGATCGATCGAAACAATCGCTAGAAGCCTATCCGAAAAGGGGTCTGACCCTTTGGAGGCGTGTCGATTTTATTGCGTTTTTTGTCACGCCGGAGAGGGTCAGCCCCCTTTTCGGATTGGCTTTTGAGAGAGTCATTCTGTCGTTAATTGACCCGGGAGCGTAGTGGGATGGTTTTTTGGAAGTCCAAATCACAGCCGGAGCCGTCCGATGAGGATAAGGGCGGACTGCTTGCCCGGATGCGTGCCGGTTTGCAAAAAACACGTGCGGTACTCAATACCGATATTCGCGACCTGTTCAAGTCCGAAGGGCGACTGGTTGACGAAACGTTCTTGCAAGAATTGTTCGCCAAACTGATTCGCACTGATATGGGTGTCGAGCCGGCAACCGAGATTCGCGACCAAATCGGCAACGACTATCGTGGTCGCGTGGTCCATTTCGAAGAAGTGCTGAAGAGTATTTCTGCCCAGATTCGCGAGATGCTGGTCGGTGATTCGGTCGGATTGGCTAAAGCCGAAGCGGGTCCGACCGTGGTTTTGGTCGTTGGCGTCAACGGCAGTGGCAAAACGACATCGATTGGCAAATTGGCCAATAACTTGCACAAAAGCGGCTCGCGAGTTTTATTGGGAGCCGGCGATACGTTTCGCGCCGCGGCGGTTGAGCAGTTAACCGTTTGGGCTGGGCGGATCGGCTGCGATATCGTCACCGCGCCGGCTGAATCCGACCCGGCCAGCGTTGCTTTTCGCACCGCCCAGCGAGCCGCGGAGGAAGGGCATGACTATGCCGTCGTTGATACCGCTGGACGATTGCAGACTCAAAGCCACCTGATGCAGCAGTTGGACAAAATCCGTCGTGTTGTCGGCAAACAGGTCGAAGGGGCACCGCACGAAGTGTTGCTGGTCCTCGATGCAACTGCCGGCCAGAACGCGATCAGCCAAGCACGCGGTTTCAGCGATGCCGCCGGATGCACGGGCATCATTTTGACGAAGCTCGATGGATCGGCAAAAGGCGGGGTGATCATTCCGATCAAGCGNNCCGTGAAATTCATCGGTCTAGGCGAAGGGATTGATGACTTGGCACCATTCGATCCAGAGAGTTTCGCCGAAGCACTGTTCAGCAACTAGCTAGCCCTAATCGTTAAACGCGGGACAGGCCGACAAATCGTCTCGCTTTCTGTAATTGTCGCCTTGAGATCGCTTTGGATGAATTGCTCAATTCATTTAGCAACTCAATAAGCAATGTCGTCAAAAGTTTTCGATACCTGACTTGACGGGGAAACGCGAGCAACGGTCGTACGGGCTCGCCACCGTGGGCGGCTGATCAAACCGGAAAACGTTGCGACTACCGCAGCCATAGGGTTTTGCAGGGTGGCAGCTCTTTGTGGCTGCGTATTTTGTATTTAAATAACTTCGAACCGACTCAGGGATTGGGAGCAGATAGAATGAAGCTTAGTAAATTGGCGATCATCGCCGCAATTGCTTGCGGAATCCACGGCAGCAATGCAAAGGCAGATCAAAACGGATACGCAATCCAGCCAGTCTCGCACGTCGCGTCCTGCGATCAGACGGATGGTTGTGATTCCTCATGCGACGGTGCCGGTTGCGGTGCTGGTTTAGGGTTGTTCGACAGCATCGGCGCGTGCAACATCGGTGAACCTTGGACGCTGTTCGGCGAACACA